>JAAUSO010000331.1 GCA_012033205.1 Richelia sp. SL_2_1
AATATTTCGATACAGTCCCCTTGTATAACTTGATCTAAAAGTAAATCCTCTACTACGGGCATCGCAGTAACACTCCTGTATAATAAATAAAGTTAGATTGCTGTAAGTATCTTTGTCAGAGTAGCATTATTATTTATTCGCCAAATGAATTTTTTTAGAATTGCTGTTACTACTCTTATCTAGTCAGTATTTTATTTTTCAAAATATTGGTTTTGCATTATTTTAATTTGCTGTTACTGACTATATGTATCAGAGTGCGCCGAAGTTACCCTCAACCATATACAATCGTATTGCTGTAAGTTATCTTATATCAGAGCACAATTTGTTTTCTTTACCAAAAAGATTTTATTTAGTTGCTGTTTGTGTTCTTGTAATCTGATAGTATACTTAATTTTTTCTAAGGACTTCGTATACTATCAGATTTTTGTATGGTGGCGTGTAGCCAATATTTATTAGTTGCTGTAAGTCCTCAACTTAATTATATAATTATATAATTAAGAATTTCCTGCCCCATTGCAGCTTCAAACAATTCTTTAGCTGTTTTAGGAGTCTCAGTTACTTTAACTTCACCAGTTTCCTTATCAACTACTTTTACACCAGTCAAAAAGCCACCGTTGAAGCATCATAGCCTGAGAAGTAGAATACATTTTGTACAACATCGCCATAAGTCTCAAACTTCTTACCAGAATTTATACCGTAATAACTATTCGGAATATTCCATAAGATGATTTTGAATTTAGCAACATATTCTTTACTAAATCCCGCTCTTAATAGTTTATCTCTGGCAGTATCAACATTAGTCTTACCAAGTGCAGCCGGGTCAAACTCTCCATCACTGACACATAAAATACCAGCAGGAAATTCGCTTTCAGGAACTCCATCTCGCAATATCTGGCAGAACAAATTAATAACACTCTGGAAATTAGTATTACCGACTGCTTCAGTATGGTCATTCAGCCATCTATCAGTAGGAGCATTACCAATCCATTTATGCATTATAGCAGTTTTATTAAACTCAATCCAGCTATCAGAGAACTTACCTTTTAGGAAGTAGCTAAAATATAACGCCAATCCTTTAGCAATATCGTAGGAACTCATTGTTGTGCCTGTTGCTGTAGATTTCATTGAACCAGATGTATCTCTAACTACAATCAGACTTTCATCATCAGGAATATCTTTCATACCAGTTTCAACAAGTCCCAAGAACTGCTTATCAACGGTTATTCTCTGAGGCAGTTTCATTGTAGCAGTTACAGTTGCCATTAGTTCGTGAGGATAACCAGTATACTTCACTGTTTTCTGAGGCATCAACCACTTAACATACTTCTCATTAAGTTTCTGATTATCTAAAAACTTACCAGACACCAGCAATGCCAAAGCTCTACCGTGAATAGAACCAAAATCAAGTTTATCCCAATCACGATTACTAATCACCTTTTGCCATTCGTGAGCAGTACCAGAAGTCTTTAACTGACGATACTGCTTATATGTCAATCTCCACTTTGAGCATAACCACTTACCGATAATAGTATTTGCCTGAGTTTCAATAGTGTTGCATTTACTTCTAGCTTTAATTTGTGGCAGATATTTCTTAACAAGATTGGATGTATTATCATTTTCAATACCAAACGATATAATGTCGAACATCTTATTCCAATTTAAGACTCTCTCATTCCAGCCGTGATATTGAACATCATAGCGAAGTAATTCAAATACATCTCGCCAACTTCCAACAGTAATAAACAAAGGAAGGTTATCCCAAAATACATTCTGATTTCTATTATAAATCCATAGCAATCTCATCAAAGATTCGTGTTTCAACCCTTGACCTCTTGCTATTTGCTCTACCTTTTCTCCATCTATTAGTTGCGGCTGACGTGTAATAATTCTCAGATAAAATGTAAATCGCACAGCTAATTCTGGAGATTCTGCCCATAATTTCTCCATATCCTTAGCAATATCGGTAAATGCTCTTGGTTGACGATAACTTCCAGCAATACCAAATTGGTCAACTCCAGCATTTCCAGTAGTGCTATATTTCAAAGCACCATTACCACTTAAAGTTCTTGCACTATTTTTTAGACCAGCATTAACAAAGGATGATGCAGATTCAGTTTTCTTTACAGGAGTTTCAAACAATGAGGCTTTCTTACTTTCAAACATAATAATCTCCTTATAGATTTAACTTTGATTTTTATATTATACCACAAAAAATAAAATTTGTCAATAGGTGACAAATCTAATTTATCAATTATTTCTTCATCGAGAAAATCTTTAATTAAATCAGGATTTTCAAGTTCATTCCGATACAAATGAGCTGATTCTTCTAACTTATACACTAAACTCCTTCCAATCCATTATCAACATCATTAGAATAAACAGACCAAAATGATATTCTATCTACGTCAATATTACCTTCGTGATGACATTCATACCTTTTAGCGAATCTATCATTTACTAAAATCCAGTTAGATGTCGCTCCACAATATTTACAAGAAACTGATATTCCGGTTGACATCTCATAAATACTGTGTGTCTTTGGATGCTCAAAAGACATACCATCAAGAATATCATTGAATAAATCAAAAATATCATTGTCCATATTAAATCCTAATTAAATCTATATACCATCAAAATAGTTATGTATATCTTCTATTTCAAGAGTAACTTCTACAGGAGTATTAATTCCATATCTAGCTGATTTTAGCATTAGCTCCTGCAATCTACGTCTTAATTCTGTATCAATTTCCTTAATATTTCGGATTATATCTTCGATTTCAGTTACAATATGTGGAGGAGTATTATCCTGAAATTTTCTTTGCTGTTCTAATAATATAGCTAATCTTCTTTTGTGAATTTTGATAAGTTTTATTTGATGATTCATTTCTCAATACACCTTTATTCACAGTATTCCCAAATCTTACTGCTATCTGATTGAGTAGTTAAACAATACTTCTTGATGCCATTCTCAAAGTCAATTTGCCCCTGTTTGTATCCAGAAGAGTAACTGATTATAGCTCCAACAAAAAATAAAGTATAGTTAATATAGAAAGACTAACTACTAATACTAATTCATCCATAATATCCTCCGTAATTAATCACCTTCAACTAGATTTACTTTTTCAGCTATATCAATAACAATGAACTCTAAATCAGACAATCTTTTTCTATGGACCTAAGATTGTCTTTTTCTGACTTTACCGCTTTTGTTAAATTACTTAGAGTTTCGATAATACTAATAAGCACTTTTGTTAAATTGGTCATTATTATACTCCTACAATAATTTTACTCAGCCTATCAATCTCCTTACTGTACCACTCATTAAGATGCTCCTTAAATTTGAGTAGCCAGGGGAAAGACTCATACCAAATAGAATGGTCAACTTGATACTCATATTCTTGATGTATAATGAGAGATATGAAACAATCGTCAATAATATCTTTAGCTTCTCTATCAATTACCATACCACTTGATAACAAACTAACTCTTTTAGCTAATTCTCTATTCTTAAATAGTCCATTATAGAAGTGTTCAGTATGAATAATCTCCTTTTTTTCAAGCCAGCCATCATTTTAGTTTTGACTATCTTAAACGTAATTACATCATTTTCATTTACGATAGCTTCAATAATGGAATGAAAATATCCATTATTATCAACAGGATATTTAGTTTCCATCCCGGTAAAAACTCTAGGCTTGATAGAGAACATTATAACCTCCTAAACAAATATTTTATAATTGTGGGTGCTATTGGATTTGCACATCATTGATTGTCTAGCACGGCTGGAGGGACTCGAACCTGTATCTTAAGTATATCTAACTACGAATTTCCCGACTTAATTCTACACGATATGTAAGTAGTATATGGCAGATTAGAACTGCATCATTCCCTCAGGCCGCTCTATGGAGATAACATATAGAACTCCGTCTATATGTCTTATTAAGCTACATATACTACTTACCTGCTATATCTCCCAAATAGCATTGTTGGCATAGACAGGCTCGAACTGTCGTTCACGAATTAAAAGTTCGTTACTTTACCACTAAGTTATATGCCATTAAAGACAATCGAACTAAGAAAATATCTTGACAAATGAGTTCGATTATGATATGATATACCCCAGGGTGGGGTCGAACCACCATTTATCCATTATGCACCACTCGCTTAGAAGGCGGGGCCATTACTGAGGCTTATATGAAAAAATGTGAAATCCAAA
>JAAUSO010000332.1 GCA_012033205.1 Richelia sp. SL_2_1
GTTTTGAGTGCAGAAAGTCGGGGCTTCATATTTCGATCTTTGACGCTTGCTGGGAGATTTTTCGATTAAAGTTTTTTAAAGCGCTGCCTAAACTCTTATAAGCATTGGGCAAACTGTAACCAAAGCGAGTTGCTAAAGCAATAGCTTTCTCATCTGCTTCGATTAATACTCTAGCCTGTTTCTCGCCATTATTTTTTTGAAATAATCGCCAGCCAGAAACGCCGCATAAAGCTAATGCAAGTACTAAGAGCAATCCATCTTGTACCCATAATTCACCGACAGCGCCACCCAAGCCGATGGCTAATGCTGCCATTTCCCAACCATCTTTAGGGATAGTATCGTTTTGAATGCGAGCGACTTCATGCCAAAATAGCAAATTTCGTTGATCCATTGCCAACTCATCCCATTTTGCCAGGTCAATTTGAATTTCTACCTGGTCTTTACCAATTTCTTCGCTACGAACTAAAGTTGGATTAACTTCAGTTGTACCTTCAACCGTTACCCAGCTTTGTAATTCTGGGGGTAATAAACCTTTTAATCGCCGGAGTTCGCTCATTTCTGCTTTAGCAGAAGAGGTTGCGTAAGATGTCATAAAACCATTGACCAAGAAAATTTCAGTATATAGTGATGGTATCTTACAAGGAGTATAGCTATCAGATAGATAACTCGACTTTATTCGTGAGGAAATCTTCCCCGCTTTTTCCTCGCTTCCATTGCTTTTTCTAGAAGTTCTAATAATCCCGGTGCCTGCTCTTGAATGCTCAATAAGAGTCTTTCACCTACTTCTATATTACCTGGGTCGTGACCAGTTTCCATAACTTCTTGAAGACGAGGTATGGCTACACCGTCAACAAGCTGAACTAAACCACTCAAACAACGATTAAATTGTTGTTCGGTAAGGGTAGAATCTTCAATAGGAAACTCAATAATAGCTCGAATTTCGCCATCAGATGGGTCGTATTCCCATTGCAGCATTTTGGTTTCCCAAGAAATTACTAACATTGTTTGTAAAATTGCATCTTTATGAGGATGGTCTTTTACACCACTTAGCACGTGAGGTGCAAATACGCGGAAAAATTTCCCATCTTCATCTAGTTGCACTACAATCATAAAATCTTCCAGATTATCCCCTTCTACCCCCGTAATAATCCGATCTTCTTCTGCTTCAATGCGATAGTCCCAACCAAGTTGATCTAAATATCCGGCAATTTCTTGCACGTTTACTGCCATAAAAAGCCCCTTTACAAACCTTCTGTGCGGATGTTGCCAGACTTAGTTTAACTTGTCGAGGTCAGAGGTAATAAGTGAAATCGCTACCATATACGATGTCTTGTTGAAATTTTTGAACAATTGTCATTGAAATGACTAATTTTTTGGCAAATAATTCCGAAAGATATAATCTGTTAATTAATCTTGATCCCGCTTTATGATAATCTTCCTCCTTTAGATATGTAAAATAGTTACTAAAGTTACTTAAAATATAACAAATTTAGGATTTGTCTTCGGATTTCTCAAAAATTTCAAACTTAAATTTCAAACTTAAATTTCAAAGTAAATATGCGTGATTATTCTACCACTACAACAGCGATAATTGAGCAAGCTATAGCTTTAGAGCAAAGTTTACCAATAAAAAATCAGGCTTGCAGTTCCAAATTTTTTTTCATCCCCATCCAACTGAAAAAATCTGTCTTTTCTTTCACGGATTTACCGCAGGCCCTTATCAGTTTGAACCATTAGGTAAAGCTTTATTTGCTGCGGGGTATAATGTGATGATTCCTTTGCAACCTGGTCATGGAGTGGCTGGTAATTTTGATGGTGATAATCCTCCTCCTTTACCATTAGAACGGGAAGTTTATCAAGAATACGCTATTTCATGGCTACAAACTGCTCAACAATTAGGTAATCAAGTAATAGTTGGAGGATTATCTACAGGTGGAACTTTGGCTGCTTGGTTGGCATTAGAATATCACCAAGAAATTGCAAAATCTCTGTTATTTTCTCCTTATTTAAATAGTAAAAATCCAATTATAAATTTTGTAGTGGAAGTATTACCAATTTATTATGAATGGTTAAATAAGGATAATCCGGGAAATTTTGGTTATAACGGTTTTCAAATACCTGCGCTGCGCTTATTTTTAGATATGGGTGAAGAAATTCTCGATCAAGTGCAAAATAATCCATTATCACCCATATTTATTATTACTAGCGAAAATGATGCAGTTGTTGACCGCAGCGACTTGAAAAGTTTATTTGAATCTGTGAAAATAAAGCAGCCAAAATCTTGGTATTTCTGTTTTGATGATTTTTTTAATATTCCTCATACTATGATGACGGAACTTGAAGGGAATAATTATGTAGGTTTACTAAATACTGTAGCGAAAGCTTATTTAGAAAGTGATATTACTTGGAATCAAGTATTAGAAATTGGCAATCAAATTCTCCAAGGAAAAATTTTTGAAAGTGCTGCAAAAGATTTAAATCTGATAGAAAAAGTTTCTCCGGATTTATCGGTGATGTTGACTGTAATAGATAAAAAAGTAATCAGCCTCGGTTGAAACTATTATCCAATATAGTTAAATAGCCGTTTCGTGGAGTGAGAAGTCGGGTTTTTATAATAAATATATTTACTAACAAACAATACTTATAAAAACCCGACTTCTTGTCAAACCTTTACACCAAGTAACTATTAACAATTAACCACTATCAGAGATAATTAAATCTTTGCTTCTTCTCTCACCAATTTATCCCAACCTAAATCTTTCAAGCTATTATTACGACGCAAAGGACGAGTTACTAATTCTAAAATATCCCTTGCATTGGTAAAGCCGTGAATTTGAGCAAAGGTAAATTCTACCGACCATTTGGTATTAATTCCTCTTGCTTCTAAAGGATTAGCGTGTGCCATTCCAGTAATTACCAAGTCGGGTTTTAAGTTATTAATTCGCTGAATTTGATTGTAATTATCGGGTTTTTCGACAATTGTCGGTAGAGGTACATCCATTTCGTGACAAGTCTTTTCTAAAAGTTGCAATTCAGCAGCTTGATAGCGCTTGTCCATGTAAGGAATACCGATTTCAGGAACTGTCATTCCGCAGCGAATCAAAAACCGGGCTAAAGATATTTCCAGTAAATTATCGCCCATGAAAAATACCGACTTACCGCGAATCAACTTCACGTAGTCTTCTGAATTTTGCCAAATTTGTGCTTCTCGTTCGTCCAAACCTTGGGGAGTAATATCAAACACCGAGCAAATTTTCTCGATCCAAGCACGGGTTCCATCTGGCCCGATGGGGAATGGTGCGCCGATTAATTTACATTTACGTCGCCGCATTAAAGTTGTAGCGGTGCGGCTGAGGAAGGGGTTGACACCAGCGACATAATACCCTTCTTCAATTACTGGCAATTCTGTAAATCTTTTTTCCGGTAGCCATCCAGAAACTTTAATACCTTGTCTTTTCAATTCTAAAGTCAACTGAGTGACAACGGGGTCAGGTAAGGAGCCAAAAAGAACTAAAGGTGGATGATCTACATATTCCGAATCTTCTTGAGTGACAACTTCATTCTTTTTACCAAAGCTAAGCAGCTTTTGAATGCCGTTGCGTTGTTCTTTATTATTTTCTACTACAGGTGCATTCTGGGGACAACGATTAGCCATTGCAGCTAAAACTGTATCTTCCCCTTGAGTGAAAGCGTAGTCCAAGCCATTTGCTCGCGCTACCACCACGGGAATGCCGATTTCAGCTTCTAATCTGGGGGCTAGACCCTCCAAGTCCATTTTGATGATTTCGGTGGTACAGGTGCCAATCCAGACGATTACACTAGGATTGCGATCGCGTTTGATTTGCAAGCACAATCTTTTGAGTTCTTCATAATCGTTGAGTTGTGCGGAAATATCACCTTCTTCTAATTCTGCCATTGCATAACGAGGCTCAGCGAAAATCATTACCCCCATTGCGTTTTGCAAGAAGTAGCCGCAAGTTTTTGTCCCAATTACCAAAAAGAAACTATCTTCGATTTTTTGATATAACCACGCTACGCAGCTAATCGGACAAAAGTATGGTAATTACCTGTTTCACATTCAAAATTTAACGCTTGTGGTTCAGCAACTGTCATTTTATTTGTTCTCCCCTTAATTTTTTAGTTAGGAGTGAGGAGTGAGGAGTGAGGAGTGAGGAGTGAGGAGTGAGGAGTTAGGAGTGAGGAGTTAG
>JAAUSO010000333.1 GCA_012033205.1 Richelia sp. SL_2_1
AACTGACCTTTGTGCAACTGTGTATAAATACGTTAAGGGTTTGGTGGATAAGGGTAATGGGAAGGTGGAAAATTGGCGAAATATTTCTGAGTGGTTGGAGGAGGCTGGTTATAAAAGTTTGTCTTCTGTAAAGGCGCAGGGAGTGGATTTGTTACCAGAAAATAGTGTAGTTAATATTACAAATATCAATATTGAA
This sequence comes from Richelia sp. SL_2_1, assembly GCA_012033205.1. Taxonomy (GTDB): domain Bacteria; phylum Cyanobacteriota; class Cyanobacteriia; order Cyanobacteriales; family Nostocaceae; genus Rivularia. The sequence goes on from JAAUSO010000333.1 coordinate 197, forward strand.
AAAAATCAAATAGTATTTTTAATTAACCTAAGAATTCCAACTAAATTAGCTTCAGAATCGATGAAAGATGAAATAAATATTAATAGTAATCAGGCGAAATAAATATTTTGCATTCAGATATTATCGGCTAGTTGATTCTGGTTTCAACATATCTAAAGTTATACAGCGATCGCGTTTAGGTTTTTGGGGATGTGCGATATGCCGAAGGCATTAAGCTTCGCTTATCGCCTTTTGATTTTTGGGGAAGTGCGATATGCCGAAGGCATTAAGCTTCGCTTATCGCGTTTAGGTTTTTGGTGATAGCGATATGCCTCCGGCATTAAGCTCCGCTTATCGCTTTTACTGGGGTTTTGGGATTAGTGCGTTTACCTCGCTTCCCGTCCCGATTTGCGAAAAGAAATTTGCCCTTAACTTTGTGCTGATGTGCAATCATATTAAATCTGTGATATGGCAGTTATCAACTAAGTAAGGTACAAATTGGATTTGTATATTTATTGTAGGATGGGCATCGCAAGCCTGCTTTTATGTACTTCGTCAGGATAAGAACCGCTATATATTCTTCAAAAGTATTCCAGTTAACTCAAAATACAAAGGGAATTTTGTAACTTCAGAAGCTTTCGCTAAAATAGTATTATTCAAAGTACCTTAATGCCATTTTATTTTGTAAAACCTATGGTTCCCGTAATTTCGGAACATATTGAAGTTACGCATGGAGTATGTGGTGGTAAACCGCGTATTGCCGGACATCGCATAACTGTACAGGATGTAGTTATTTGGCACGAACGGTTGGGAATTGCACCAGATGAAATAGTGTCACAACACCCAAGCATAAGTTTAGCAGATGTGTATGCAGCATTGGCTTACTACCATGATAATTTAGAAGAAATTAGGGCTTCTATAAGGGAAGACGAAGAATTGGCAAAGCAAATGCAAACACAAACATATTCTAAACTTCAACAAAAGATAGGAAATCGAGATGTCGGCAACAATTCGATTTCATCTTGATGAGAATGTGACTATTATTATTGCAGAAGCTTTGCGTCGTCGTGGTATAGATGTAACTACTACACCTGAGCAAGGATTAATTTCTGCATCAGATGAAGAACAATTAGCATTTTGCTTATCTCAATCAAGAGTCATTTTTACTCAAGATACAGATTTTTTAAGACTCCACAGTCAAGGTGCCAGTCATACTGGTATAATCTTTTGTAGCCAAGGAAGCCTTTCTATAGGAGAGATTATACGTAGCTTAGTATTGATTTGGGAATTATTAGAACCCGAAGAAATGCGGCAACATCTTGAGTTTATTTGATACAAAAAAGCTATATTTTGCTTACGCCCTACCTAAATAATGTTGATTGTAAACCTTTTCAATATAAAGCGAGCATATTGGCTAATACGCAGAGCAAAAGTTAATAAGAGCTATCGCATTTAGTGGATTGTGGGAATTGTGCGAAGCTTGCGCGACGAAAGTCGTTCGCGTTTTGGTAGTTTTGAGAAGTGCGATATGCCGGAGGCATTAAGCTCCACTTATCGCGTTTGATGGGTTTGTGAGTAGCTATAATCTAAATTACCGGACGTACAACCCGAATCAACTTACCTTCCAAAGATTCCTCAGATACCAAAGCTTCATTAATACGAATTGCCATTCGATTTCTGTCAGTATCATTTGTACAAACAATAATACCAAAATGTATGGAATTAACACTTCGGCAAGCGGATAAAATCTTGACGATTGAGGGGAAGCAACTGTAAGTTTATTTCTATGCATATCTGGGTAAATATGAGAATTATTGCCGAGATTTTTCGTTAACTGGCGACTTCACACTGTATAATACAAATACGCTTAACTAGTGCGGGATGTTAAAGCTTACTTGGTGTGAAAACCATAGAAACACTTGACACAAACTAATTACAAAAAAAAATTGAATAGTTTTTAATGGGCTTCATTAATACCAAGTTGTTGTGCTTCCGCTAAAAGCCAAACAGCAATTCGAGTCCCTGCAATACAAGCTTCACCACCACACACACCAGACGTTTTAGTAATTCCCCTTCCACTGGTGCTAAGGTTTTTCGTCAGACTTTGAATAATTTCTGCTTTATCAGCAAGCGATAAGCCGAGAAGTTGCGCTTCGATTTTTTGACGAGTCATAGCGATCGCCGATGATCAAAAGTATCTGTATTGTAGCAATTTGGGTATGAGCAATAAAGGAATCACACAACCCAGCAGCGGATCACGTTTAGTGGGTTGTGGGAATTTTGCGATAGCGTTCGCGTAGCGTGTGCTTTACACTCAGCGCTGACTTGTCAGTTCGCTCTTGTGTTGCTGAGGATATGCGTTAGCGCGTTTGGTTTTGGGGATTGCGATCGCGTGAATGCGACTATTCATACTTAACAGAAAGATCAATAACCCACTTGTTACAATAACTAAAAGAAGCATTAAGGAAAACTTGAAAATGCGGCAGTTTCCCCTTAGAGACATCCAAAATCCCCACAGCAATGCTTTAGAACAAGCTGCAACCGAACCAATCGTCTTTACAAGCGAATCACAATCTAGTTACATAATTATGTCGGTAGAAAATTATGAGCAATTGATGAATCGAATTACTCAATTAGAAGATTTAATCTTAGGTCAACAAGCACAAATGGCTGTGGCTAATTCTAAAATGCTAGGCTCGGAGACTTTTACAGCAGAACTCGAACGTTTAGCAGCGCTTGATGATTAATTCACAGTATGGCGAAATTAGACGGTTTAGAAACTTCTCGATTTTCTCAAAGGTTTACAGCCTAAAATCGCTGCTCAAATAGCGAAAAAAGTCATGTCGCTCAATGTTGAACCATTACCCGCAGACTATAAAGAATTAACTGGTTATTCTGGATACTATCGCGTAGATTCCGGAGAATATCGTATTGTTTACCGCTTTGATGCAGATGCAGATTTAGTTGAGGTGATTTTAGTTGGTAAGCGTAACGACGATGAAGTGTATAAGCAACTTAAGCGCTTGCTGGGTTAGAGATTTGCAGTGCGATGTCTGACGACAAACCTTACTGCTACTCATAACTTTTCACTATCCGCGATCAGGAAACTGATGCTAACATCATGAATCTAGATATATACTTAAACTCCATTCTCCCGGTTTATGAGGTTCTTGATGCGTCGGATGCTTTATTGGGTAGCTCCTTTTAGCCTACTTGCTGGATGTTCCGCTGTCGAAATTCTTGAACCACCAATATCTCCAGTACCGGAAACTCCCTTAAAATCTCCTGATTCAATGATGCGCTCCGATCATCTTTCACCTTTGGAACAGCGAGTAATTGCCGAAATGAATTTAGCTCGGACGAATCCAAAAGCTTATGCTGCTATATTAGAAGACTATAGAAAACGCTTTGAAGGTAAACGGGTCAAAATTTCTCAAAATGTTTATTTAATAACTCAAGAAGGTGTTCCTGCTGTTGATGAAGCCATTAGCTATCTAAAAACGGTTTCTCCCGTACCTCCTTTAACTGCTTCCAAAGGAATGTCTTTGGCTGCGAAGGATCATGTTAAAGACCAAGGTCCTAAAGGTATCGTTGGTCACAACGGTAGCGATAACAGCGACCCTTTTAAACGTTTAAATCGCTACGGGAAATGGCAGGTTACTGCTGGGGAAAATATCAGTTATGGTTCCCATACAGCAAGGGATATTGTCATGCAGCTAATTATTGATGATGGAGTTAGCGATCGCGGTCATCGAGTAAATATGTTTAATCCCAATTTTAAAGTATCCGGCGTTGCTTTCGGAATTCACACCACCTACAGGCAGATGTGCGTTATTACTTATGCTGGAGGATATCAAGAATCGGTTTAAGGTCAAAGGTCAAAGTTAAAACAACCAACAAGTAACTCCTAACTCCTAACTCCTAACTCCTAACTCCTAACTCCTAACTCCTAACTCCTAACTCTAACTCCTAACTCCAACTCTAAACTCCAACTCCTAACT
>JAAUSO010000334.1 GCA_012033205.1 Richelia sp. SL_2_1
CTAAATCGTCGTAGACTGAACCAATACTATTGAGTGTAATGGCTTCTCCAGCTTTGTGTCCCACCGCACGTAATAAAGGTAAAGCTTGATTATAAAATTCCAGAGCTTTCTGCTTTTCTCCTAAATCGTCGTAGACTAGACCAATATTATTGAGTGTAGTGGCTTCTCCACTTCTGTTTCCCACTGCACGATATAAAGGTAAAGCTTGGTTGAAGAATTGCAGAGCTTTCTGCTTTTCTCCTAAATCACTGTAGATTCGACCGATACTTAGAAGATTAACAGCTTGCCCTGTTTTATTCCCCAGCTTTTGCCACAAAACCAGCGCTGCTTCATATTTCTTTCTAGCTGCTAGCAGTGATTCCTTACTTCCTTGCTTCTGTAATTGCAATCCTTCTTGCATTAACTTTAATGCTTCAGCCTCGGTTGCATCCGATGGCGAACTTTCTCCCTGTTGAGCAATTATTTCTAAATTCCTAGAAGCATATACTCTCCCCACATCGGAAATCAAAAATACAGTCAAAAATACAGCAAAGGCGCGATGGGTTAAAATTCGGACATCGTGATGTTTTTTGCTCATGATTTATTACTTCAAGTGATTTTTCTATAGCTATAAACATCTATATCTAGCGCCTTTATGATGATAAAAATACTCGAATGTACGTATAATTACTGAAAATAAACCGCAGAGACGCGGAGGGCGCGGAGGAAGGAGGTAAGGAGAGATAAGGAGTAAGCAGTAGATAACCCGATAAAACTAATATTATTGACTTGTCGAAAAGGATATAAGATTAGCTACAGGGTATAGTAAATTTGATTTACTGGAATGGCAAGTGATTAAAATTACAGATTGATTGTATTTTTCGGCAAATCTTGCTTTTGTTGAGTTGTTTTTTTTGTATATTGCTTAACTCTACTAATACAATCTCGAATGTGAATTAAATATACCCGACTATCTTTTTTAAACAGGCATTGCTATATAATACATATGCTCTACCACGAATTCAAAAGTGTTAATGGATGAAAACAGATACAATCTTTTACACGTTGTTACAAAACCTCCCCAGCGTACTATTTGAATTACTCGAACAATCTCCCACACAAGCTTTACATTACGAATTTTCCTCTGTGGAGATAAAAGAGCTTGCACGACGGATTGATGGTTTATTTATACCCAAACCCGAATATCCCCAAGACCCAATTTATTTTATCGAGGTACAATATCAACGCGACGATGATTTATACTGGCGATTAATTACCGAAGCATTTGTTTACTTAAATCAATATAGACCAGAAAAAGCTTGGAAAGCAGTAGTTTTATGGGCGAAACGTAGCCTCGATCCAGGCATTCCGATTGCGTATCAAACATCACTATCTAATGGGCAAATACAAGTAATTTATCTCGATCAATTAACCGATACCTCTTCAATTGGATTGAAGATTATTGGATTAGTAGTGGCTCCGGAAAATGAAGCAGTAGAAGTTGCAAAAAATTTGATCGCACAAGTACAGCTTGCTGATGTCAGCAATCGTCGGCAGCTTTTAGAATTAGTAGAAAGGATGCTGATTTACAAATTCTCAAATCAAAGTAGACAGGAGTTAGAAGCGATGTTTGGATTAACTGAGTGGCGGCAAACTAAATTTTATCAGGAAGTCGAGCAAGAAACGAAACTTAAAACAGTTCCCCGCTTGTTAAATATGGGATTGAGTGTAGAACAAATTGCTCAAGCTCTTGAATTAGATATTGAAGTGGTTAGAAAAGCTATTGAAAAGCAAGGTTAGGTTGTCATTCACCGATCAAATAAATAAAATCTTCCATAGGTGATATAAAATTTACCCATAGAAAGTAGGTTGGGTTAGACGCAGGAGAATTTTGAATTAAACGAATGATTAACCCAAGCGTCGTAACCCAACATTCGATTGTTGATAACTGGTAGTATTTATTCAACACCTGATGTTGGGTTACGACAGGAGAAGGTAAATTGTAATCACCATAAAAATTATTTTCCTGTCTAACCCAACCTACAAAATACTTTATTATCTTTCCACAAAGATTTTCAATTCAGTAATTACACTTATTCCACAGTAACAGATTTAGCCAGATTTCTCGGTTGATCGACATCCAAACCGCGACGGGCTGCAATGTGATAAGCCAATAACTGTAAAGGAATCACTGTCAAAATAGGTGAAAGTAATTCATCTACAGTGGAAACGGGAATTAAATCGTTGAATATTTCTGCTACTTCTTCATCGTCAGCAGGTGCGATGCCAATCAACCGGGAATCTCTTGCTTTAGCTTCTTGAGCGTTGGAAATCACTTTTTCGTGTACGCTACCGGGCATTGCGATCGCAACTACTGGCACTTTTTCATCTAACAGTGCAATGGGACCATGTTTCATCTCTCCTGCGGGATATCCTTCGGCATGAATGTAGCTGATTTCTTTTAATTTTAAAGCTCCTTCTAAAGCAATGGGGAAGTTAATTCCTCTTCCTAAAAAGATGAAATCTCTAGTTTCGGTGAATTCATGAGCTAGTTGTTCGGTTAATTCTTCCTGTTTTTGGAGATTTTCTTCAATTTCTTTGGGAATCATCCGCAATCCGGCTATTGTTTGCTCAATTTTTTCAATTGAAACAGTTTTACAGCGATAAGCTAAATCTAATGTTAAAGCATAAAATGCCATCAATTGAGCAACAAAAGTTTTCGTGGCAGCTACCCCAATTTCAATTCCGGCAAAGGTATTAATAATATGCGGTATCATCAATCCCAAACTACTTTCTGGACGATTGGTTATACCTAATAGTCTGGGTTGATACTTAGATTCTTTCCCTTCCCGGCGTTGTTTCTCCATTGATAGAGCTGCCAAAGTATCGGCAGTTTCACCGGATTGAGTGACACCAATTATCAGCGTATTAGGAGTTAAAGGCGTTGGAGAATAGCGAAATTCAGAAGCGTAATGTACCTGAGTGGGAATTCCGGCAAATTGTTCTAATAAGTATTTTCCGACTAATGCCGCGTGCCAACTAGTACCGCAAGCAACTATTTGTATTTGTTCTAAATCAGTATAAAGTTCATTTGGTAAACCCAGATTTACCGGGGAATTCGTATAATCAATAGTATCGTGATGGCTAAAATAAGCATCTAAACAAGCTCTGACTACACCAGGTTGCTCGTAGATTTCCTTGAGCATAAAGTGTTTGAATCCCTGTTTCTCTACCATTACGGGATTCATGTTGAGCAATCTGGGTTGTTTCTTTAATCTTTCACCGGCAAAGTTATAAACCTCTACACCCAAAGGTGTTAAACGAGCCATTTCTCCATTATCTAAATTCAGTACCGCACGGGTATGAGAAACAATCGCTGGGGTATCAGAAGCACAGAAAAACTCACCTTGTCCAAAACCAATTACTAAAGGAGCTTGTTGACGTATCAAAATAATTTCATCGGGAAAATCAGCACAAATAACCCCAACAGCAAAAGCACCACTCAGTTGATTTACTGCTTTGCGTACTGCTTCAAAAAACATTAAATCCGGATAAGTTTCCTGTAGCGCAACTTCTTCCTTGAGAAACTGAGCAATCAAATGGGGAATAACCTCAGTATCCGTATCCGAACGAAATTCATGACCTTGAGTCTTTAACTCTTCGCGCAACTCACGATAATTTTCCACAATACCATTTTGCACTACCGCTACCCGCATAGCAGTATCCATATGGGGATGAGCATTGTATTCTTCTGGCTTACCATGAGTAGCCCATCTAGTGTGTCCGATACCGACACGAGCAGGATTTTCTAAGTGTTCTAACTTAGAACGCAAATTGTGTAACTTACCCTTAGCCCTAACGCAACTAATTTCACCTTCCGATATCGTAGCGATTCCAGCGGAATCGTAACCCCGATACTCCAACTTTTCCAATCCTGCGAGTAAAACTTCCGTCGCTGTTTGCGTGCCGATATAGCCAACGATTCCGCACATAATTCACACCACTCCGTTTTCCGTTTGGACTTAACTGGTTATAGTAGTTAACACATCCTTCAGGGTTTAGCCAAGGATAAAAGGAGTAAAATTATGATTTAATTTGATGCAGTGGACGAAGGGGATGGGGGATGGGGTTCGGGGGAGATGGGGTTCGGGGGAGATGGGACGTAGATAACTCCTAACTCCTAACTCCTCATCT
>JAAUSO010000335.1 GCA_012033205.1 Richelia sp. SL_2_1
CCCCATTCCCCCAAAAATTTTCCCCTTCCCCATTCCCTTTTCCCTGATAACTGATGATTGAAGTTGATTATCGTTTTCCGCCAGGTGTAGATGCCCAAAAGCAAGCTAAAGTAATTGCTGTTGGACAAACTGCTGGTACTTGGGATGCTCGTTTTGCTCATCGAGAAGCAGTGTTAAGCGAACATCTCGGAAAAGTAATTGGAGTAGAAACACAAACTAATACGGGCTATAGTATCGCTACAGTTCGATTTCCAGAGACGAATGTAGAAAATGATATTTCTAGCCTGCTAACCATGATATTTGGCAAATATTCCATGGCTGGTGCCGCAAAAGTTGTAGCGGTGCGTTTACCTCGAAGTTATGGTTTGTCTCCCAAATTCGGTATTTCTGGAATTAGAGAAAAATTGGGAGTATTTAATCGTCCTCTAGTCATGGCAATATTTAAACCTGCTTTAGGACTTTCAGCAGCAGACCATGCCGGTATTTTAAAAGAAGTCGCCTATGCTGGTCTAGATATTATTAAAGACGATGAAATTCTTGGTGATTTAGATACAGCCCCTACTTTACAACGTCTCAAAGCTTGTCGCCAAGTAATTGATCAGGTCAAGCAAGAAACTGGACGCACTGTATTATATGCCGTCAACGTCACGGGAAATGCAGATAAATTAATCGAAAAAGCGCGGCTATTAGTCCGAGAAGGTGCTAACGCATTGTTACTTAACGTACTTTCCTACGGTTTCTCGGTATTGCAAGCTTTAGCCGCTGATGCAGATGTAAATGTACCTATTTTTACTCACCCAGCCCTGGCAGGTGCCTTGTGCGCCGCTCCCGACCACGGTATGGCGTATTCGGTGATACTAGGGACTTTCATGGCTCATGGAGGTGCTGACGCGGTGTTATATCCAGCACATTATGGTAGTTTGCCCTTTGATGCAGTAGAAGAAGCGAAGATTAAAGATAGTTTGCGCGAGCGTAATGTTTTTCCAGTACCTTCTGCGGGGATTCATCCCGGTATTGTACCAAAAGCAATAGCTGATTACGGTAATGATGTAATTTTAAATGCAGGTACGGGAATTATGGATCATCCTTCGGGTGCAGCATCTGGAGTAAAAGCGTTTTTTGAAGCTTTGGCAAGAGTAGAGAAAAAAGAATCTTTTGAGTTGCAAAGTTTACCAGATGGAGCCTTGAAGCTAGCTGTGGAGAAGTGGGGAAGTGATAGTTGACAGTTGACAGTTAACTCTTACCTTTAACCTTTAAACTCTTACCTTTAACCTTTGACCTTTAACCTTTAACCTTTAACCTTTAACCTTTAAACTGATGCTTGATTGCGATCGCAATTAATGCCCATACTGTTACTCCACTGTAAGCTATATCTCGACGTTGAAAAAGTGCGAAGAGGGCGATAATTGTGGCAATAATCATCATGATTACAGTCCAGATTTGGGGGGAAATACCGAAACCGTTCCAGTTATTGATATATAAAGCACTTGCGATGTTCACAATGGTAGCAACGCTTATCCAACCCAGATAAATGCTAATGGGATAGTGAATAAACCATTTTTCAGCACGTGATACGGGTGTATTTCCAATATCTAAACGGAGATACATCAAAATTAAGGGTAGTAAAATTAACAGCATCGCTACAACTGAAAGCACAAACAGCCGTGATAAAAATAGGTACACCCAAATACTTTGAGCGAGGGATGCGATTGCTAAAAGGTATCCGGTTTTGCGTAAATTGGGATTCTCTCGCTGGGAAGGTAAGACTTGATAAATTGCAAAAGCAAATAATCCCAGGTAAATTAGCCCCCAAATCGCAAAAGCATAGCTAGCGGGAATTATTAAAACGTTTTTGAATAAAGTATTGGATATTCCACCGATAGTTAGTCCGTTAAGTGGGAAAATATTTGATATAACGTTGACGATAAAAGCAATAATCACAGCTGCGAAGGTAACAAGCTGCCGTAGGGTATCTCCAGAAGTAGTTTTGGACTGCTGCATATTTTTTCTGTTTTAACGTGAGTTCTATGTTGACTGCTTAAATCATAAGGAAGCTGTAAAACCTCGATTTTTCGTGGGGTTAGAAGTCGGGTTTTTATAACTATTGTCTGTTACTACAGACACTTATCCTAAAAACCCGACTTCTGTGATATTTGTCGAATTGACGTTGTTTTAGTTTTTTCGTTTGAGAGCCCATGTTATTTTGGGACGAATGCTCCCAAATTACTAAAGTTTTTATTATTATAAATTATTATTCTATAATTAAAATTAATGTATCCGTTTATATATGACTAAATGTTACTTTTATTTGGTATTATTTGTATCAGTAATCTTAATTGCTGAAGAGTTAAAATCACGGAAGTTTAGAAAAGAAGTTGAAACAGAGAAGTTAGATGGCTGATAGCAATTTCTGATTTTGATGTTGAGCTTTTGACGTAGCTAGACTTACAGGGTGGTATAGAGAAAGTTAAAATAAAAAATCTTCATCTCAACTATTGATGAAGCAGCGATCTGCCGCTGATAAACTTCAGTTCCGACAAAGAAAAGGTAGATGTTCCCCGTATCCAGTCTAGGGGTTTCGTCTTTGCGATAATCCGGCAAGATTATCGTAATATACAGCTTACCATAATTTAGTTCATTCGGAGAAAACTAAGGATAATTATCTATCCTTGTATGGTCTTGGAATAAATTCTTCCTTCCAAGGCACAAGTATTTTAAGAAAAGTTTTCAAAAATATTCAATTCCAGACTCTACGCAAATTCAGCACAAAAGCGGGTAAAACTTCTTCACCGAATAGCTGAGCAGGATTTTCTAATACTTTTACTTGTGAACCTGGTTGATAAATTTCTACTTGGCGATGCTGCGGATCGAGCAACCAGCCAAGCCTTGCACCATTATTAATGTATTCTCTCATTTTAGCTTGCAAAGGCTCAATTCTATCGGAACTAGAGCGTAACTCAACCACAAAATCGGGACAGATATTAGCAAAAGTTCCTTTTTGTTCGGTTGTAAGTGCATCCCATCGTTTTTGAGAAACCCAAGAAGCATCGGGAGAGCGAGTTGCACCATTAGGTAAAATAAAGCCAGTAGAAGAGTCAAAGGCTTTACCCAAATCTTGATTTTCTTCGTACCAGCGATAAAGTTGTCCGGTAAGGCTGAAGTTACGTTGTCCAGTTTCCCAACCAGTTGGTGGATTCACAATTAATTCTCCTTGAGCATTTCTTTCAAGTTTCAAGTCTCGGTTGGCTACACTTAAGGCTGCAAACTGTTCTTGAGTAACGTATAATCCAATGTTTGTAGGCAATTCAAGCGATAGGGTTTCAGTATCGGGATTAATAGGTGTCTGTACCATCTTTTTGATTAATATAAACTACCCTATTAACTAGCATATTATTTTGAGGGACTTGGTAGATAAATACAAATTTAAAAATGACAATTGCGTAAGTCCTGGAAATAATTCTTACAATATTAAGATAAATTAAAACTCTCCCAGTAGTAGGTTGGGTTAACGGAGTGTAACCCAACAATCATATTAAGTTATGCTCCGTTACAGCTTAAGTTAGTTAATCTAAACTTGGGTTATGTCCGGTAGTGTCTGAATTATAAAAACCTTACTAGACGCAGAGAACACAGAGAAAGAAGAAAGAGAGATATTTTAGAAATAAAAGGACTAAATGCTATTCGTTAGATTTTTTGGCGTTGCTGAATCATGGTATGAATTGAAAATGTAGAGACGCGAAGCGTGTTCACGCGACAGCGTGCGGCGAGCGCGTGCCTGGAGGGCAAAGCGTGACGCGATAGCGTCATAAGGCATTATATCGCGTCTCTACAAGGTTTTTAAATCACACATAATCGTGTTCATACATTAAATCAGCAACGCCGATTTTTTGCTTTATTTTTTGATTTAATAAAATGTTTAGCGTAATCTTCTGCAATTTTACGATTCTTATCATTTACTATATTTTGATCATTATAATTTGCTTTATTAGTCCAGTTATAACAACCGTGAATTACTTGTTTTAAATCTGCTTCATTATGTAATACACAACAACAACAACTATTGTCTTAAATGGGTTTATATGTTGTTAATGGTTTACACAACATAAAATTATTTTCCATAACGTTCTCGTAATTCTTCAACAATCATAGATAAGGG
>JAAUSO010000103.1 GCA_012033205.1 Richelia sp. SL_2_1
CCTTCCACCCACCGCACCGGAACCACCACCGGATTCACCCGATTAATCAGAAACTCAGTTCCATCATGCAACACTTCCCAAGGCAGATGTGTTAATTGTTGCTCCGCCTTGATTGCGACAACTAACTCTTGTCCCCGACATTCCCGAATTGCGCGACTCAACCAGCGCTGATTGCCATCCAGCCAATTAAACAAGCGTTTTCCCGTCACATCATGTGATTCAGGCAAAGCTGTGTAATAATCACGTTCGGCGATTTGAACTAAATCGCTAATCTCGGCTAAATCCAGATTGCGTTGTTCGTACTGAGTTTTATCGTTAAAATAATAACGTAATTCTACATAATTATCCTGAATTATTTTGAGGTCAAAGCGCAGGACTGGCATAAATCCGGGAAAATGAGGATGTCAAATATTATCCACAACGGTAACAAGTATAGTTCCGGATGATTTGGTGTGGATGGAATTAAATATGGGAGGGGAATGTGATTTCCGTTATTCAAAATATGAAATGATGATTTCACATGGGTGGAGACGTAGCAGTGCTACGTCTCTACTGGGGTTTCTTGTTTGATACAAGATGGCAGGGTTAACTATTCAAAATCTGCTGAATTTGTTCGGCTGTAGCTCCTTCTAACAGTAACCTTTCGCCATTCTTCCCCACAATCAACACCTTGGCAATTTTTTTACCAGACTTGTGCTGTTTATATTCGAGATACCACTTACGAATTTGTTCGGCGATCGCCATTGTTCCCCCCACAATTCCGATAATAGTTGCAACCGTGGCAACCGTTGCTTCTCGTTCAGTTTCGGCAGGTGCAGTATAGCTTCCCGAAATCCCCGAAATAGATAAAAGTTCCTCAGTTGCGGAAACTGCATCCTCACCTTCGATTGCTACTTGAATATCCGGCATTATCAGTTAACAGTGAACAGTTATTAGTTAAAATTCTACACCCATTACCAATTACCCATTCCCAATTTCCAATTCCCATCTCTTCCCAAAAGTGGTAGCTTTTGAAAAATTAATGTAAGACTATGAAGTTACCTCAACATATTTTTTCGGGAGGTGGAAAATGGCGATCGCCACGATAAATCCGGCAACAGGGGAAACTCTCAAGACTTTTGAGTCTTTAAATGATACGGAAGTTGTAAATGCAGTACAAAAAGCCCATGCAGCTTTTCAAGATTACCGCAACACCAGTTTTACTCAACGTGCTGAGTGGATGCTCAAGGCTGCTGATATCTTAGAAGAAGATAAGGCAGATTTTGCTAAGTTGATGACCTTGGAAATGGGTAAACCTTACCAAAGCGCTTTAGGTGAGGTAAGTAAATGCGCTACAGTATGCCGTTATTATGCAGATAAGGCGGCTGAATTTCTTGCCGATGTTTCCGTAGAAACCGATGCTAGTCACAGTTTTGTTAAATACCAACCTTTAGGGATAATATTAGCAGTAATGCCGTGGAATTTCCCGTTTTGGCAGGTGTTTCGCTTCGTCGCTCCGGCGCTGATGGCTGGTAATGTAGGTCTGCTCAAACACGCTTCTAATGTACCTCAGTGCGCCTTAGCTATTGAAAATATTATTCAAAGAGCAGGTTTTCCCCAAGGAGTTTTTCAAAGTTTATTAATCGGTTCCGACAAAGTAGCAAGTATAATTGCTGATGACCGGGTAAAAGCTGCCACCTTAACAGGAAGCGAAGGAGCGGGAGCATCATTAGCAGCAGCAGCAGGTAAACATATCAAAAAAACGGTTTTAGAATTAGGAGGTAGTGATCCATTTATCGTGTTACCAACTGCTGACTTAGAAACAGCAGCAGTCACCGGCACTACAGCCAGAATGTTGAATAACGGTCAATCTTGTATAGCAGCCAAACGGTTTATTGTCGCCGAAACGGTTGCAGATAAGTTTGAAAAATTGCTGTTAGAAAAATTCCAAGCCTTGAAAATCGGCGACCCCATGGAGGAAAATACTGATATAGGACCTTTAGCTACCCCCGATATTCTCAAAGAATTAGACCAACAAGTACAAAATTCTCTTGATAACGGTGCCAAAATACTGTTAGGAGGAAAGCCCTTATCAAATATGAAAGGTAATTATTATCCACCAACAATTCTCACCGATATTCCCCCCGATTCTGCTACCGCCAAAGAAGAATTTTTTGGTCCAGTAGCGATGTTATTTCGGGTTAAGGATATCGATGAAGCCATAAGACTTGCTAATGATACACCCTTCGGTTTAGGTGCGAGTGCTTGGACAACCGACACCGTAGAACAACAACGTTTAATCTCCGAAATCGAAGCAGGTGCCGTATTTATCAACAGTTTAGTCAAATCCGACCCCCGATTACCCTTCGGTGGTACCAAACTTTCCGGATATGGCAGAGAATTAAGCATTCAAGGCATACACGAGTTTATCAATGTTAAAACTGTGTGGGTTAGTTGACAGTTGACAGTTGATAGTTGATGGTTGTTAGTTGTTGGTTGTTGCTTGTTGGTTGATGGTTGATAGTTGTATTTTCTACTAACTCCGGTGGTACTAACTCTTAACTCCTCACTCCTCACTCCTAACTCTTAACTCCTCACTCCTAACTCCTAACTCCTAACTCCTAACTCCTAACTCCTAACTATTTAAACAACTTGGGGAATCATCATGGATACAGCAGAACTACTAGTCAAGTGCTTAGAAAATGAAGGGGTGCAATATGTATTTGGACTCCCCGGTGAAGAGAATTTACACGTTTTGGAGGCTTTGAAAAAATCTTCGATTCAATTTATTACTACCCGTCACGAACAAGGTGCAGCTTTCATGGCTGATGTCTATGGACGTTTGACTGGTAAGGCTGGCGTGTGTCTTTCTACACTTGGTCCCGGTGCAACGAATTTAATGACCGGGGTAGCAGATGCAAACTTGGATGGTGCGCCGTTAGTAGCAATTACCGGACAGGTGGGAACCGATAGAATGCACATCGAATCCCATCAATACTTAGATTTAGTAGCAATGTTTGCTCCAGTAACTAAGTGGAATAAACAGATAGTTCGTCCGAGTATTACACCAGAAATTGTTCGCAAAGCTTTTAAACGAGCGCAAAGAGAAAAACCAGGTGCAGTACATATTGACTTACCCGAAAATATCGCCGCAATGTCAGTAGAAGGTAAGCCTTTAGGTAAAGATAATGAAGAAAAAACTTATGCTTCTTTTGGGAGTATTAGAGCGGCAGCTGCGGCAATTTCTCAAGCTACAAATCCAATAATTTTAGTTGGTAATGGAGCAATTCGTGCCAAAGCAAGTGATGCAGTAACTCAATTTGCTACCGACTTAAATATTCCGGTTGCGAATACTTTTATGGGTAAAGGAATAATTCCTTATACGCATCCTTTAGCATTATGGACAGTAGGATTGCAGCAACGAGATTTTAGTATTTGTGGTTTTGATCATACTGACCTAGTAATTGCAATTGGCTACGATTTGATTGAATTTTCACCGAAAAAATGGAATCCTGATGGTAATATTCCGATTATTCATATTGCTAGGAAATTAGCAGAAATCGATAGTAGTTATATTCCTCAAGTGGAAGTAGTGGGTGATATAACTGATTCTTTGAATGAAATTTTAAAAGTAGCAAATCGACAGGATAAAGCCCAACCTTATGCAATTAAACTCAGAGAAAATATTCGTACAGATTACGAATATTACGCGAAAGACGAAGAATTTCCGATTAAACCACAAAAGTTAATTTACGACTTACGGCAGGTGATGGGACCAGAAGATATTGTCATCTCTGATGTGGGCGCACATAAAATGTGGATAGCCCGTCACTATCACTGTCATAGTCCCAATACCTGTATTATTTCTAATGGATTCGCAGCCATGGGAATCGCGATTCCCGGTGCTTTAGCGGCTAAATTAGTTCATCCCAACCGTAAAGTTGTAGCCGTCAGCGGTGACGGTGGTTTTATGATGAACTGTCAGGAATTAGAAACAGCTTTACGAGTTGGTACCCCATTTGTAACGCTGATTTTTAATGATGGTGGTTATGGATTAATTGAGTGGAAACAGGAAAATCAATTTGGTGAAGGTAAAGCATCTTTTATCAAATTTGGCAACCCCGACTTTGTTAAATTTGCCGAAAGTATGGGATTAAAAGGTTATCGAGTTGAATCGACTACCGATTTCGTGCCTATTCTTAAAGAAGCCTTAGCACAAGATGTTCCCACAGTAATTGATTGTCCCGTGGATTATCGAGAAAATATGCGCTTTACCAAAAAAGCCGGGGATTTGAATTGTGCGGTGTAATTAACGCGAAAAAATGTAGAGACGTAGCAATGCTACGTCTTGATCGATAATAGCGATGGCAACCCAAAATCATTAGATATCAAAATTGTCATGATTAATCATATGGATGAAGAAACGTTATGTATAACGTCTCTACATAAATTTCGCGTTTAATACAATTAGGTTGAGAAATATAATTTGATAGATTTCTCCGGCTTTGTATTTATTCACTCTTGAAAAATCCTTCCATCAATAGTTTTCTAATAAAAAAGTCAAAAAAGGGTTTTTATCTCTCATGGATGAAAAGCGTCTCCAAGTTTATTTTGATATCATAAATCAGCTACTTACAAACGCCAGCAGCGAAGAAGAAGAAGCAACAACTTTGAATGCTCCCCCCGAATATGTTGATGCTGGTTTAGTACGAACAATGATAGAGGTTGCTAACGGCTTTTCTCAGCAAGGTAATGAAGATATTGCTGAATTTTTGGTCAGTGCTGCAACTCAGTTAGCTGATGTTTTGGAATTATCTTTAACAGATTTTAGTGCCGAAAATCAAAATGATCTATTAATGCAAGCATTATTAGTTACCGAAGAAACCGAAGGTAGTCCCGAAGTTGTCTACCCCTTACTACACAAAAATATCGAACTACTTGATGATAAATTTGCTGAAGTCTTGCGAAATTGGGTAATAGATGCAATTTCTCAGTCAACTACCGAACAAGGAGAAGACATCGCTGCAACTATTGGTATTTTTAGCAGTTTGATGCAAGAATTCCCTTTGGGTAAACGGGTTCATAATTTAGAAGTTGCGATCGCAGGTTATGAAGCCATACATTCCGTATTTACTTATGAAAAATATCCCGAACAATGGGCCGCAACTCAGTATAATCTCGGTAATGCTTATGGCGATCGCATTAACGGAGAAAAAGCCGAAAATATCGAAAAGGCAATTCATTGCTACCAATCTGCACTAAAAGTCCACACCCGCGAAACCTATCCCTATGAATGGGCAATGATTCACAATAATTTGGGTAATGCTTATAGTAACAGAGTTAAGGAAAATAAAATGCAAAACCTCAACAAAGCCAGTCATCATTACGAAGCTGCATTGCTAGTTCATACCCAACAAGCTTATCCTCAAGAATGGAAAATGGCTCAAAAAAATCTCGCATCGGTAAATCAACAAAAAGCAGAGAGTAGGAAGTAGGGAGTAGGAATTAGGAAGTAGACATCAGGCTTTGTGTCTAAAATTAATTCTATTTATTCCCTGCTCCCTATTGAAAATTGAAAATTTGCAGCACACTTAACTATTTCCCCCAACCCTCACAAAAACCCCACTTCTTCCCCCACACCAATAAACTGCCCGGAAAGTTCAACTACTTGAATAAATAACTAATTAACTATAAAACGAATAAATATAAGTTTCGTTAATAAATGATGACAAAGAAGATTTCCATACAATATAATTAGTATAATTGCTGACATATAATATGTATTTGGTTCCCATTGATGGCGGCTTTTGATTTTTTAAAGTCAGGTTAATAACCTTGCTTAAATTATCGATCGCACATAGAGTTATACATTGCTTAATTTAACGTGAATTCGATGACAACTATTAGTTATCGGGTTTTTTAGTGTGAGTATCTGTAACATCCTCACAACTCTTATCAAAACCCGACTTATAGATTCAATTGTCGTAGTACTTTGCACATCCTTGCGGGGTACTCACGTTAATGTATAACCTCTAACGCAGCCTATCAATGGGAATTCAAATAATAGCTAAAATACTGCGATCGCAATATTTTGCTGAGTATATAGTTACACAAAAGTCTAAGTCGTAATAATGTATATGAAAAGGAAAATTCTTAGTACAACAATTGTGATATCTACAGTTTTATCAAGTAACTTTTCAGGTTTGACGAGTGCGTTGAAGCGGGTTATAGGGATTGAATATCAAGCTATCAAACCACAAAATTCTATTGATGCAATGTTAAATCCCGAACAAGGTGGTATCAGACCAATGCCACCACCACCACCTTGGATTCCTCCAGTGGAAGAAGGGATGATAAATAAAATGCCACCAGCTAGACCTAAAGCTGGTTATGTGGATTATACACCAATAAGACATTTACCACCATCGGCACCTTGGATTACTCCCACCATTGAAAATGATAGTCAATTACCGAGAGAACAATCTTTCCTCATTCGGTAATATTGGTAATTGGTGATGGGTAATTGGTAATGGGTAATTGGTAATTGTTGACTGTTCCCAAAGCAACTTGATTACAAGTGTTTAACCGGACATGATATTATTTGTCAGATATTCAATTTTTTGAACAAATAGAAAAATCGGATAAAATCAGTATCATAATACTAATTCTATCCGTTAATCGATTAAGAAAATAGCTTTACTTGTTAATTGTTATTTTTTGATAATTAGTAATTTCATCAACTGAAATTAAAGCTTGCGGAAAGCTTCTGTGGATGTATAATTTTGTCTATTGCTATTGTCTTT
Organism: Richelia sp. SL_2_1; assembly: GCA_012033205.1. Taxonomy (GTDB): domain Bacteria; phylum Cyanobacteriota; class Cyanobacteriia; order Cyanobacteriales; family Nostocaceae; genus Rivularia. Next base: position 6,783 of record JAAUSO010000103.1, read on the forward strand.
AAATTGAGTAAAGCTTTGTAAGTTTAATCTGTTTGTGGCTCCCAGATTAATAGTTAATAAAGTGTTAGCAAAGCTCTTATTATAGTTAGTAGTAGCAGAGCGATGATTTGCATCTTGGACGCTAGAACCGTAAGTAGTTAATGAAGCTGTACCCCAATCACAATCACGGGGGCTACAACTACCAAATACTCTAATATTCAATTTATTTCCGCTAACTTTAGTTACAACTAATTTAGTAATTCCGCGAGTATTAGAATTTGTATTTTGCCAAGTACCAACGAAATCAGCAGGTGCAGCGAAAGAAGGACTAATAGAAGCCAAACTTAATACTGTACCAACAGCAGCAACAGCCAAGGAACGTTTTAACATATTTAAACTCCTGAAAAAGATTGTTTAATTTTTGTATATTGGGTTTGAATTCCCGCTTGATATTTAATACGTTTAAAGTTGAAATTTTATGCGGAATTTGGAAAAGTTTTTTTTATAAAATTAGAAGTCGGGTTTCTAAAAAGAAACCCGACTTCTCCGTGTCATGTAAAATTACCAATAGATAATTATCAATTAATTACGCCATTTTTCGCTCCAAGCACCCGTAACATTAAACCCACCAGCAACGGGAGTTAACTTAATCGAACCGTAAGCAAATGTATTACAAGTTGGTCCAAAATTTGCTTTGCAGATATCACTAGCACCATAACCTGTATTACCACGAGTACCAAGATGAGAATAAGTATTTCCTTCCCAATTACCGTTACCAAACCAAGTAGTATTGCTACTTCCTACACGCAGTACACAACGTAAACCAGAACCATTACGGTTTCCTGTGAGGTCAGAAACTTGATATTCGTCAAAGTAACCTCCGCAAGTTTTAGCTCTAGGTAAAGGCTTATAGGAAGTGGATTGTACAGGTATCCATTCTTCATTCCATGCACCCGTTACGCGAATTCTTGCGTTACCATTTACAAGCCGTAATGTGAGGTTACCGTTGAAGTTACCGTTGAAATACTCTCCATTACCATGTATGTCCGAAGCATAGCCAATCAGATTAGTACCTTTAGCAAATGCGTGTCCTACATGACGATAGGTATTACCATTCCAATTTCCTTCCCCGTACCAAGAAATTCGAGGAGTTTGAGAAAGGTTTTGACCGTTAGAAAATTTTACGCAACGAATACCTTGACCTTGGGCATTACTCAAAGATTTAACAACATAAGTTTTTGTATGAGGGTCACAGGTAAATTTTGATGCAGGATTAATTTTAATATTAGGTGTGGGAATAGAAAATTGAGCGAGAGCGGCTGATGCTGTCGAAAGGATTACTATACTACCGAAAACTGTTGTTTTAATTACTTTACCGAACATTTGGAGACCTGCGCGTTTAAGTTTAATTCTCTGTATTATCTAGATACGTCTGGTTCCAAATATTTATGCAACTATTTATAGCATTGCTTTTGATTTTCTACGCAATTATTCGGTTGTAATCAAAGACTAATTATGATTACTTTCATACTCGCTATGATAGTTAAAAAATTTGTAGTGCGTTGGCGCACTACCCCGGACTTGATCACGAATGTGAAGGTAACTTAATATTTTTCGCAAATAAACTTTGTAACCGATGCAATTTAGAGCCTACTTGGTATAGCAAATCACCCTTTCCTAAAAGATAAGCAGCAGCGTTTTCTTTACCACCCAAAATAATTCTAGAATCGGCTTCGCTTGCGGTACGTAATGCTACTCTTCCGGGTAAATTCGAGCGGATTAGCGGTGTAACTACTGAAGCATCGGGACGTTGAGTAGCAATAATTAAGTGAATTCCCGCAGCCCGTGCTTTTGCACCCAAACGTTTTATACTTTGTTCTAAGGCTGTACGAGATTCCTTTTCAGCCATAAAATCGGCATATTCATCAAAAATGCAGACAATGCGAGGTAAAGGCTCCTGGGAGCATTGATTATAACTACCTAAATCGTTACATCCAGCAGTTTCAAAACGTTGATAGCGCAATTCCATTTCATTAACCAAATCTTCCATCAGCGCGATCGCACTATCGCTATCTTTAACGATAGGTGAATACAGCCACGGCATTTTCTCGAATTCGGGAAAAGTAACTCGTTTGGGATCTACCAAAGCGATTTGTAGATATTGCGGAGAATAGCGAACTAATAGACTGAGAAGTTGCGATCGCAAAATTCGCTTTTACCGCTTCCAGTGGTACCACCCACTAAAAAGTGGCAGGTATTAGGATCTGATAAATCCGCTTCGACTAATTTTCCTTCTAAATTCACCCCGATAGCAATTTTTACTGATACAGAATTAGGTAATTTATCTGACTTTATATAATCATCAAAAATAGCAGCTTGTCGATTGGGATTGGGTAAATCAACGCTGATATATCCAGCCTGTGGTTCAATTAGCGGCGGATTTTCCAATGCCATTTGTACCTGTAAATCTGCGTATAACTTCTGAATAGCATTAACTTTTACACCTAATTGCGGCTTGAGTTTCACCCGAATAAAACTAGGAGCAACAACAGTTCCAATCAAATCTACATTAATTGCAAAGGATTGCAAAGTTGTCACCAACTCTTCACCAATAGCATCAGCATCAACCAATACCTCTTTATTTTCTTCCTCCGCGCCCTCAGCGCGGCAGTTGCTACAACGGAGGGAACCTCCGCAACGCACTGCCTTGTCTCTGCGGTTTTTTAATCCGTAATCTTCTGCTGTTACAGAGGAGTTATCATCTTTTTCTACAGAAAATTGATCAGAATCTACCCCATCACCAAAATAACTTTGACACTTCTGCTGCTGCGGACAAATTTCGCACAAATAAGGTTGAGTTGTTCGAGGTGGTACCTCCAGAGGTGGCTCGCAACTTAACCATTCCTGCATTTGCTGTAATTTGTAGGGAATCAACTCATGTATCGTATCTTTCAACTGTTCCCAATCATAATGATACTCCTTGAACTCCGGTAAAACGCAGTAAACCGCCGAATCTACAGGTACTTGCTGCTTTTGTTGCAGCATATAACTATAAAGAGAAACTTGGGCTAATTGCGCTGATGGATCGACGGGTTGATAGGTTTTAAACTCAATTACACACAAACGTTTGCGTTCCCAATTGTATATCAAACAGTCAAATTCTCCCCTAACTTGTTGTCGGGTTCCATTTGGTAAATCAAAATAATGTTCTAATTGACGTTCTTGTGAAATAAAAGTATTGCGAATTAGACTTTCTGCACTGCAATAGCGTCTATTTACGATTAGAATTTTAGCAAAGCGTTGTATTACACCTTGCAAACCATGCCAAACTTGCAGCATTGGTTGAGCTTTACTGCTATCTTTTACAACAATTTTTTCCAGATAAGATGAAAACTTAACTTGAAAAAAAGCTGCTGCATTTCTTGAGCAACTGTTTCTATTTGTAATTGCGATGCTTCTGGTTTAAATAATTGCTGAAATTTTGGTTCAACAAGTGCTAACTTAATAAATTCATCTGCTAAATAATGGAAAATTTTACCGATTCCAGTTACAGTATCGCGGGGAATAAATAGCGTTTTACCGCCTAATTTATCACCGAGATAAAACAAACGCGGACATTCAAACCCAACTCTGACTTGAGTAACGCTTAAAGATGAATTATCGGTTTTTTTAGTAAATTTATTTGTATTAGCTGGCATATTAAAAATATTATTTTCACCTTCCGAATTCAACTCTAATAAACGATGATGTACGGCAGCTAGATAAACCGTATCCATAGCCGCATAATGTAATTGTTCTTGTGTTAAAGGTCGCTTTCCCCAGTCGCTAGCTCCTCCATCAGCATCTACATTAGTAAAATTGCACAGTTCTATTGCTAGAGTTTTGAGTTTTAAATTAGATGTTTCTAAAACTTGTTGAGTAATTTTTCTAGCGATTTTCAGCGTACAGGTAATATTAGAAGTTAACTTACCTCCGAGATATCTTAAATCAAAACTGGCATTGTGAAATACTTTTTCAATCTGGGGATTGACCATAATTTGGTTAATAAAATATGTGGCTAAATCAGGTTTATTTAGTACATCAAGAATATAAGCCGATTCACCCGTTGAATCTTTCGGGTTAGCTAATATTTGAATCAGAGATAGTTTAGGATTTGCAGTCCACCATTCAGTAGTTTCTGTATCTAACCATAGTATTTTGCATGAGCTAAATTGATTAATTAAAGTTTTTATTTGAGTCGTATCTGTTAGGTAATGCATTGAGATAATATATTTATTAAATAATTTATTAAATACTCTTTTTAAGAGTAAATGGCAAATTGAAATAAACGGCGGTTGAAACTGCTTCTACATAGGCAAAGTCCACCTTCGTGGACTATTTATTTATAACCCGCGTAGGCGGGTTTCGTTTGTATAGCAGCGGTTTCAACCGCCAGATATTAAACCCGCCAAATTATCAAATTCCATTCCCTACATACCCCCTAAACATTCAACAAAATCAATTGGTCTTGTAATTTTTTTTCGGTGTTAATAATTTTAACTTTTTTCTCTTCACATAAAGATTGGATTAGTAATTTTACATCACTTTCACTAACATCAGAAAACTCAGTTGTACAATTTGAAATTAAAGTATAAACTGCCATACATTTCTCAGTTGTGACAAGATTAAATAAGAAATTATTGACAGGTCTCCAATCTCTTATAGTTTTATTTCTACCTTCTTCTTTTTCTTCTTCAGTACTTACTGTCGTAACAATTCCTAAATTTTGCAACAAACTACATTGACCCAAAAGTTGAGATTCACGAACTAATTTTTGTAATTCCTGTAATTTGATAACTTTACCACCAATGACTAACTCATGAGCTAAAGCAGCATTGACCAAACTATGATATGTAGCTAATACATGAACAGAAGATAATTTGGGTTTAATATGAATATTTTCTGTACCTGTGAATATCTGCTGATATAGTTGATAACCTTTGAGCTTTCCATTTCCAACATTACTAATTCTAATCAGATATAGTATGTCACAAAACTGTTGCTGAATTGCTTTAAGAGAAGCATTCATAATATTAAAGAAACTGGTCATATTAGAATCTTCCGTCCAAACTATTCCTACCCTTTCCCGCTTTCCAGGCTGTAAATAGCTCAAAGAATAACCCGCATATTTACCACTAATAAGCTTTTGTTTAATTCCTTGTACTTGTAATGCTTCTAAGGCTTCTTTGAGATTACCAATTAAATCAGGTGCTGATAATAGAGTAATTTTAGAGATTTTCTCTTGAATTTTCTTAGATTCTTTTTGCCATATTAATTCAAATTCCGCTGCAATTGTTTGGGGGTCATTCGTTGGTTTTGTAGTAGTAATAACTATTGGAGGTTGCCCTGGAATTTGAATCCCAAGTTTAACATTTTCACCGCTGTCTTCTTCTGGCGGTCTTTCACTACTATCTATCAGCGATAATTTATATTTTTGATATTCATTCTTGGCTAAAGTTAGTGCATTTCTTGGCAGAGTTTTACCACTGAGAAAACTCTCTGCTAAAAATTGCCCAGTAAATGGGTAAATAGCTGATGTCGGCTGAGGATTTGCTTGTTGATGTAACGGTTTTAGATGATAAGCCCAAAGCGATTCTACTTGCTCTAAATTGATTTTTTTTAACTTTATAGCTTTATCAATTCTAACTTTGTCAGCTTGTTTAATGTTGGCAGAATTTCTTCTCCAAGTATCGGTAATGATGCTAATAATAACTAAAAAGTTTTTTAAATAGCTATTATGAATAGTTGTATTAATATTGAATAAAGATTGAAAATCTTGATAATCAGGGGACAAACGAGGAATATTATCTAAATTGTCAAAACATAAAACAATCGGTTGAGTTTGAGTGGAAATTCTACCAAAGTTAGCCAAAATATTTTTAGCTGCATCTTCTGAATCAATGCAACTTCTCACCTTTAAGGCTTCCATCGACTCTTCACTTAAGTCATCCCCCCGCAACCACTCGCAAGCAATAGGATATAATTCTGGGTTAGTTAAATCGTGCAGTACACCCAAAAAAAATTCGGGATTGAAAAGTCCAGCTGCTTTATAAGTTCTTTTCAGATGTTGAATAAATTTACGGCGATCGCTCTGTAAAAACAACCAACTATTATTACTTTTCGTAAAGGCTGATAAGTTTTTCAGCCACAGCAGCAACTGAGACTCTTGCTGTCCTTCGGGAACTTGAATTAAACTATCAACAGTAGAACGTAAAACGTGTCTCCAGATATAATCGCTATTAGCCCAAGGACCGATATAAGCAAAAAGGCTTTAGGATTCAAAATACGTTTGAGACGACCTAATAAATAACTTTTACCAGAACCGGAGTCCCCCAAAAGTAACAAACTACGGCTACGATTATCTTTAATAACTAAATCGAGAAGCTCTTCAACTTCAGTTATTACTTCTTGATGAATTGAATCAACGCTGTTACTTAAATCTTGTTTTTCTCCCCAAAAGTCACCCGGTTTTAAATTTATAAGACCAAAAGGGTTGACCTCACGTATGATAATATCGTTGATAGATGTCATGGTTAAAATATGGTGTGAGTAGCAAATCGAAATTAAAGAAAGTCTAAAAACTAGCTGCTATAGCTATTCAACTGAAATATAAAATAAGCGACCACCAGCATTTTGTACAATCCCAGTATCAATTTGTTCGGGAGTATAAGCGCTAGCTTCTTGCAAAGTACCTAAATCAATTTTGTCGTCAGCTTGTAAGCGATAAAGTGCTTTATCTAACTCATCCCTTGACAATGGGGGTTGTAATTTTTGCCGCAAATGAAAGATTGGCAAATAATTTTCAGTACCTAACTCTTTATCCAATTTCAGGATGATTTGTAAAATTTCTTCGTCAGTAATATTAGTATTTTCTACAGGAGACTCCGTAGTAATACCTGGTTGTTCCGACTTAATCCGTAGAGTTTTCCGTAAAAAGCGCAGATAATTATTTAATAAATCTAAACTGAGGGTAGGATTAGCCCCCTTTTTCGGAACAAAATCATCTCGTAAAAACTCAATACCGCGTTCGGTTAACCATACCTCAGCTTTCGTCTTTTTAATTTTGATTTCAGCTTCAATTAATCCGCGACTGCTAAGACTTCTTAGAATCTCTTCTTTTTCGATAGCTTTCAACGAAGATTTGATTTTACTCGGTACAACTTTACCCGCAGCTTTGCTGATATTCTCCAGTATCTTAAGTTCTTTATCCTCGATGGGAATTTCAGCCGCATCAAGTTTCAATAAAGCTTGACCGGGAGGTAAAATTTTGACAGATGCAATCTCGCGAGAGTAATCGATAATATCGCGATCGCCTAACTTTTCACAAATCGTATTTTTACCTTTGAATGATTTAAAAACATTACCACTCAAGCTTGAGCGGTAGTTTTCGCACCCTAACAACTTAAGTAAAAACTTTAATTCGTTCGTATCCATAGAGGTAATCTTGCCTGTATATCAGTCAGCACTACCTGACTGAGAAGGGTATAAGTTTGTTTCCTTTTTTATACTAGCGAGAGATACTGATTTGCTGCAAAATTAGTTATTAAAAATACAAAAGGTGGACGCTAGTTATCCACCTTTTTTAATCAAAATATTTCTTATATTTGTTCTAGTACAGCATGGCGGAAATAAACCCACCATTAAGAACCTTAAACAAATTAGCATTTACAGCCTTTGCAAATAGTAGGCGTATTTACGCCGGACGGTACTAGTACTTCACCATATTATTAATTTTGCTGGGTAACACATTCGTAGTGTGAGCATCTTGCTCGCTATTTACAACCAGCGAGCCTTATATTCTCTCTATCTTCCCCGATCGCGGTTCTAACGATTTACCTTTCCTGCACAAATTTGTTCATAACGTTCACCAGCACTTTCCCAGGTAAACTGATTTTCGATGAATTGTCTGGCATTGTGGGATAACTCGCTTCGTAACTGGGGATTTGCAAACAACTTGCTAATAGCTTCCACATACTCAACTGGCTGATTTGCACGCAATGCTCGTAATGGTGTGTCTAAACCATCTACCGCGAGTCCTTCCAAACCGCGATCGCTACTAACGACGGGGACACCAGCAGCCATTGCTTCGAGAGTTTTATTTTTAATTCCAAAACCCGTTCGTAGAGGAACAACGCAAACCGTAGATTTATGCAAATATTCAGCGATTGAAGCAACCCGACCCGTGACTTCTACACCGGGATATTCAGCTAATTTTATAACTTCTGGTGTCGGACGTGCGCCTGTAATAATGAATGTGGTTTGGGGGTAGCGTTTGCGGAGTTGGAGTAATACTTCGATCGTAAAAAACCTTGCGGCATCAATGTTGTGCGATGCATCCATAGCTCCTACAAAAATGAGTTTGTATCCACCAGGATCGCTAATTCGGGGGGTAAAAATATCTAAATCAACACCATTGGTAACTACTTGGATATCCAAATCGGGACGTAGTTTGAGGAATTCTTGGCGATCGTCTTCAGTAGTGACTACAATATCCGAAAATTTGCTGCAATAACGTTTTTCATAGCGCTTGAGTACCAGCGATAAATATAGTCTATCGCGCCAAGCATTCGGAGAGGCACCCATTTGCAAATGGTCGCGTACCCATCCATACACAGAACTATGGATATCAATCGCAGTTTTTACGGAATGCTTGAATTCCGGTCGAATATATATTTCATTGACGCTATGTTCGCAGGTAATTACATCACATTTACCGTTATGTACATAGTCGTCAACGATAGATTGAATTTCGGGTGAGTAACGATGCAGCACATTTGGAGGAGTCGCTTTTACGAGTGACTCTATAAATCGTCGTCCTTTTGCCAATATATTTAATAAACTAACTGTTTGATTTGGTTCTGAAGGTAAGGGAAATAAAATTAATTCGCTGACCCACTTGCGTAATTCTTCTACTTCTGCATCATCAGTATCTTTGTTATACTGCGTAATTAAAGTTATATTGTGATGGTGTTGCAAATATTTGAGTAAATTAAAGGTTCTAACCTCCGTTCCTCCGCGAGTAGGGGGATAGGGAAAGGTCGAAGAAAGCATTAAGATCCGCATATAATTACCAAAATAAAATATTACTAGTTTCTGATATTGTTAGGAGTTAATATATTAGTTTTATCATAAATTGTCATTTTGACAATCAGTAAAAATCGATGTTATAAACTAGATAAAATTAGCAAGTTTTGTTATATGAGTAATCAACCGATTTTAACTATAGTTACCGCCACCAGAGGCAATTTTTCGGATTATTGGTTAGAAGAGTTATTAAAAGTTAAAGGTAATGTCCAGTTTATTTTAGTTTATCCACCAAATGCCACGATCAAAAATATCGATGACTCTAGGATAAAAAACTTAATTAGCCCTTTTAAATGTGAGGTAATGCAAAGGTTCACGGGGTTAATTAATGCAGACAGCGAATATGTAATGGCTTTAGATGATGATGACTACGTACATCATGAAATAGCAGATTTAGTTGTACAATATTTTGCCAGATTTGCTGATAGTTGGGTCTTAAGATTAAGCATTGCCAAAATAGATGATACTGATGAAGAAAATATTAAACGAGAATGGCAAGCGCTGACTAATATTGAACAATTAGAAATTTGTAAAAAAACTCACGATAATCCCTTTCCTTATCAAAATGGTAATTATAAAGGTTTGCTAGAAGTTCCCATTGTACCTTTAGATAAACCTCTAGACATTCGCCATATAATTTTTCCTTGGAAGCAGAGAACTGACCAAAATGGGATTCATTTTGAAAACTTTAATAACCGAGTTTGGCAAACAAAATTGGTCAAATCTGCCCTGTCTGAAATATCAACAGCGATGAAAATTAAAGGAGCCTTGACCTGGATACCTGCATGGAGTTTAGATAGATTATTAGGACTATTTATCCAGGCTAAATTTTATCAAAAAGGCGCAATAATTGGTCATGCTATGCCCAAAAACGAACAAATTAGATTTATTATGCGAGATAGTGCTTTAAAAGAAACTCGCATCTATTTAATGGCAGAAATATTATTATTAAAATGTTATCCACAATATGGATATCTATGGAATCTTTGTATTTGGCAAGTTTATACCATACCCAAGATATTGGCTAAATCAATTAAAATAAAGTACTTACGGAAATTCAGCAATAAACTGAATTATTCCATAGTTAAATCAACTTAAAATTTCATCTTAGTAGAAGTTGGTGGAAGCTTAAATTATCCACCATACTTGATCTGGAAGTTTGCCTATTTTTTAACTTAGCTTTTTTCTAATTAAGATAGTTGATTAATCTTAAATAGACCAAATTCGGTACGAATCTTTTTAGTTAAAGGTCTATATTGTATTAAATCTCGAATAAAATAAATATACCCCTTACTTTTTAATTGTGCCTGTAACTGAGAATGACGAGAATTATCTAAATATATATTTTCTCCATTTTGGGTAATATATACTGCACCCGCGAAGGGTAAAGGTTTTAAACTAAGACTGTTTTCAATACAGGTAATTTGATGATCGTAAATACCATTTTAAAAAGTTTAAGATGTAAACCATATTTAATAATTATTCCTGAACCACATAAACTACTAAATGCCTTACTACGTAAATAAATAAACTTACTTCCTTCTCGATATACATATCCTTTATTTATAAACCAGCCTGGAATATGAGGATTTTGGATGACATACTTTACAATATGTTTACTTATACAATCATCAGCATCGACTATCATTACGTGTGATGGAGAAAACTTTTCTGAATAAGCTAAACCTGTTAATAATTTATTTGCTTTATCCAAATGTCTACTTTGAATATTGTTTTCGGGAATCGGCAAATTAACTTCAAGATAATGAATTTTAGAATTATGAAATTCTATCTTAGGTTTTTCATGACATACAACTACTATTTGAAAATCCTGATATGTTTGATTACAAATAGATTTAATACAGCGTTCAAATAAATTAGATACTGCTTCCCACGAAGTTGATATTTTGGGACTTTTCAATGCAATAACAAATACTAGCATAAAAATAATAGATAATACTCACTATTAAATTATATTGTATGATAAGTATATTTTTTACACGTAAAAATAACTAACAATGTTTTTTTAGGAAAATATAAAAGCGTTTGATATGATTAACGCTGTAAACATCTATAAATTGACGACCACAATTAACACATTTGTGATTTTGCTTACCTCTTCACTTGCCGTTTTTCCGAATCTCCGTAGACTCGCAGTATGGGCATTGCATAGTAGAACACCTCGAACCCTCTGTTTATTATGCAACGCCCAAATTACATAAACACCAAGAGACGTAGCATTGCTACGTCTCAAGGATGCTACGAACGAACCTGTAACAATAAACAAGATTTAATTACTGACTCAATCCGAACCCAATTCTACTATAAACAGGAATCCTTGTACGTTGAGGTTTCTGAATACTAGTAGTTGAGGATTCTTCAGGTTGCGATTGGGAAATATTAGTCGTCTTATCTTGATTTAAATTACTAGAATCGCTTAAATTTGATGTTTTAACTGCATCATTTGTAATGGCAGATTCAGAAGATTTTGTAATGTCCTTATTTGAATTAGCTGCTGTTTGCGCTTGAGATGGAATTGCAACCAAAGCAGAACCAACTGCTAAAAGTAATCCAAGCAGACAAGAAATATTTTGAGGCATTTTAATTTCTAATTGTTTCTAAAATGTAATTGATTAATCTTGTTTTAATATAGGAATCTGATTTGATTTCTGTTGGCACAAGCCTGGCGAAGCCTTATTGACTTGTAGGAACAGGGAATAGAAAGTGTACTGAGTTATGTATGTCCTGCGGACACGCTACGCTAACAAAAAGCTGCGGAGTAATCCTATATCAAAAAACTATTCTAAATAAAGCCATCAGTAAACACTATATTTTGATGAAAAAGCTAGATATAAAACAAGATAAATTTGGATAAAAAAAGGTTTACTGCGCTGTTTTGCAAAAACTAATTAAATGCGAATTCGTCTTCAGTCGATATACGCTATTCATCGCTACACTTTGAAAAAAAACTGATGTTTATAAAAGATGTTTATAAAATATACCTTTAACGCAACTACCCAAAATTTACTATTAAACAAGTTATTATTCAAAGAGAGAAAATACGGAAATAAACTATTAATTTAATTGTTGTCATGTTATCGATACTATGGAGTATATTTGACTAACTTAATCATCAACTATATGAATTTTTTGTAATGTATTGGTTTGTGTAGTCTAATTTTGGTAACAATTTTAGTCGCAAATTGCCTGTTTCCGAAACCCTCAAATACAATAGAGTTATCCGCAAAATCTTCATATTATCGGAGATACAAGCTGTAATGATTGATATTGGATTTACTCACATAGCACTGCCCGTCACGAATATTGACAAAAGTATCAATTTCTACTCAAATTATGCTCAAATGCAGGTTATTCACCGTCGCATTGATGCAGAAACGGGTGTAACTGTTGCTTGGCTTTCTGACGGTACTCGTCCTTTTGCGATCGTTCTTATTCAAACAGATTCAGTGCATAGTATTCTATCTCCGATAGCACATCTTGGAGTTGGTTGTAAAAGTCGTGAACACATGAATAGTCTTTGTGAAAAGGCACAAGAGGAAGGTGTTCTGCTTGAGGAACCAAAAGATTCTGGATATCCAATCGGGTATTGGGCTTTTTTGCAAGATCCAGATGGTCACACACTTGAACTATCCTATGGACAGGAAATAGGATTAACAGTAGAAAAGATTTTATGATATCGCTGCCCTTTTTAATTAAGGATGAGCCGCCTAAACTGGGACAGTATGCTAGCCAGCTATATCATGTCCCAATGATTAGTTATTGTTGAGTGTTGAATGCTCACCACTCTCTAAAAAGTAAAACTAGTCCGTAAAACACCAATAGTAACTGAGTCGCTATCTGCTGTATGACCGGGTTCTATAATATGAATAATTCCTGGAGTTAGACTCATATTATCGTTCAATCGCCAACGATAAAAAGCTTCAATATGAGTAGTTGTACCCGGTTGTCCCCCATTGCTTCCATTACCTCCATCTAACAAGTCTGGTACGTTATTACCTCCAGATAAGTTACTATTAACAATTTTTGGTGGTTGTCCGACATAAATTCCCCCTAAATTACCCTTACCAAATAAGTCAGGAAAGTTAAGATAAACCATATAGTTTGTAGTTTCTACATCTCCCGATTCTCCAGGTATCTGAGAATTAGTATAACCAGCCCAACCACCTAATGTAATTCCTCGCGTAACTTCCCAATTGACGGTAGCACCAACGGCATTTGTTTGCAAAGGTCTGGAAGTTCCTGTAAAGCAATTTAGAGCAGTTAAACAGCTATCACCAGCAAAAGTTGATAAGAAACCATTTGGTGAATAATTATTTACATAATATAAACTTACATCTAACGTCTTAGCAGGTGTTAATAATAATTGTGCCGCAGCGGTTGTATTTCCATCAAATAAACCTGCACCTTTTCCGGGATTTGCAATATCTTTAGCACTATAAATTGCTTGTACACTGGCACTTTTAGCAAATTGCCAATCAAAAGCAATACCACCATTTTCAAAATCCAAATTCAAAATTGGGTTTCTTTGAGCAAACCATGATAAAGGCCCGTTGGCTGCATCTTCGGCACGGTTGGGACCTCGAAATGCACGTATCATATCAACACCTTTAGTTCCCACCATCATTGCCAATTTTTTACTTAAAAGTTGGTGATAATGTAGGTCGCTTAAAGTCCAATCGTTTCCTGGAGGAGCTTCATAACCAAGGATAAAATCATTACTTAATTTAGGGTTTGTAGAACCATTAGCAGCTAAAAGTCCTGTTACTAAAAAACTACGTGGTGTAAATTGGCTGGTCAAATATAGCTGATTAAAGTTAATTACATTAGTATTAATACCTGAGTCATCAGTATCTTTTACGCCATCTCTAGGAGCAATATCACCACGATTTGCACCACGTCCTTGAATACCGATAATTGCAATTCCACTGAGTTTAGTGGTTGTGGAAAATTGATTGGCTTCAATAGCAGCAGTACGAGATTCTAATGCATCAACTCGTCCTCTTAATGTCGCTAATTCTGCACCAAATTCTTGTTGTAATCTTTGTAAAATTGCTAAATCTTCACTGGTAACAATGTTACTTGTTGCTGTCGCAATTAATTCATTGACTCTTTCCAGACAAGCATTCAAACCCGCAGCAAATTCATAACGAGTTAAAGCCCGGTTGCCTCGATAAGTTCCATTTGGATAACCTGCTATACATCCATAACGTTCCACCAGAGATTGTAACGATTGAAACGCCCAATCTGTAGGCTGTACATCGGAAAATTGCGAAACCGAATTAACTTGTCCCATGAGATTTTCATCCCCAGATGGAACAAATGTTTGAGAAATCTTGAACTGTTGTGTTTCCATCACTCCTTCTGTAGGCATAGATAAATCTACAGAAACCTGTTCTTTAGACATTGCTTGATCTGGAAATCCGGTAATTCCCGCAGCTAAAAAACAGATAATTAGCGAAATTTTACTATTGTTCAACTTTCCAAACTCTGTTTATATACAACGGTTGAGCTTATTCAATTTTTTATATTAATGGCATGAGTGATTATACGGAATTTTTATAAAAATAGATTTGAAAACTTTTGGGCAAAATTTCTGAAGCAAGTGTATAAAAGAAAAAGCTACTACTGTTACGGTAAATCAAAAGCTTTGCAAATTATTTAATTAATTTGAAAAGCTTTTGATTACCCCTATCCCATTCTCTATGAAACCTCTTTCCTCTCTCTTGAAAAGTTGCTCATGGGGGAGACCCCCAAGACCGCACTTTCCGCTGCGTTCTCTGCGTCTCTGCGGTTTTTTTTCAGTAATCTTGAGTGCGGAAAACGAGTAATCTCCTAACGCACTAAGAAAAATAACGATCAAACTTACCCACCTAACAATTTTCAATTGAACAAAATGTAGAGTCAATTCAAAATTCCCAATCCCCATTCAAAAGCAGATTAGTATGACAAAAACCTCACCATCATCAAATTCTCATAAAAAAATTGGTAAACAGCCTAATACTAAAATTCGCAAACTTCGTAAAAAAATTAAAAAATATCACCAAAATATTCAGGATAAAACCGTCACTTCTACAGGGATTATTTCCTATTCAAATCGTCGTCAGAAAAATCAAAAACGCAAAACTTTCGCCACATCAATGTTAGCGATCGCCATTTTATTAGGAAGTGGGGGTTTAGTGATAATGTTGGGTTGGATTAGTATTTTATTTATATTTAATCCGCAACAGGTAAGTTGGTTAAACGATTTTGTTCCTGGATGGGTAAAAATTGGTTCTAGTTCCCAACAAAGTCCGCGTACAATGCAGCAAATTCAAAGCGAAATCCAAAAACAAAAACGTATAGTTGGAGAAATTATTGCTTTAGAAAGCGATATTGATGAATCTTTTTTATTACCCGTTTTTCGTCAACGCAATAACTGCCATTCTGATTGTAAAAGTATAGTTGAACTGAGGACTTATCATTAGCAACAGATTTTGAATGGCGTTCAACACCCGAAAAATACTATCATTTAACTACCCAATTTTCCGTTACCGGATTAGAAGAAGATCAAGTAATCGCACCTTTGATAGATGCAAATGTCGAAAAAAATCCAGGTTCGAGCATTCCTTTACCTATAAGTGAAATCGGACGCTTTGACAAAGATGCACCATCACCAGGAATTTGGTATTATTTACGTGGCGATCGCTCTTGGGGTACCAACCAGACAGCTTACGGTTACATTCTGCATTACAATGGCGATCGCCGCAGTCTGCAACAAATGATATCTTGGACAAGTCCCACCGGAGATTTACCTCAATGGCAACAAATAACTGGTGATGATGAGAAGGAATTAGTAGTGCGTCAAACAGTAGGTTTAGAACCACGTCTGCGAGTTTATCAAGTGCAACCAAGTGAATACCTCATTAACCCAATTAAACTATCTGAAATCACTCTTACACCCCCAGCTTTCAACGATGGAGCATACAAAGACGCATTATTAATCGCTCAGAATGGACTGTGGACACCAGCTGAGCAATGGTTGCAATTTATCCAAAAACAGCAAAAAGGCAAGATAACAGCAGCAGCACAAGCACAAATCGATTTAATTCGCTTGCATTCTCAGCTTACCAAAAAATTAGCCGATACCAGTTGGGCAAGCCCTTCTCAACAAGTATTAGCTTACTTAATTGATGGCAGATGGGGAGAAGCCTTAAAAGTATTTGAAGCATCACCGCAAAACACCGTAGAAATCAAAAATTTACTCAAAGTCGATACAGGAAGATTAGAAAATCGTATTGATGCAGCATTACAAGTAAATCCCAATCGTTCGGAAGTACAAGCTTGGAAAGCTTTAATTATTGCATCCCAAAAAGGTACAAACCAAGCTGATAACTGGCTCAATACACAATCTAAAATTTCTCAAGATTCATCAACTTATATTAAAAAACTTTTAACGAAAATTTAATCCAAGTAAGTTTATGCATCCTCAAATGCTCCAATCGGTAAGGTTTTCCTAAACGCAGTTGTCAAAACATATGCCTAAATTATTGGGGCTCTTGTCACATCCAATAACAATTGTCCATTTGTAAATACATTGAAAAAGTCGTCGAAGCTAGACGTATCAACTGATAAATATATATATAGTTTTGTACAAAATAATTATTTTATTAGAAATATGGCATAAAAAGTCATATTTTTAATCAAAAATAATTTCATGAGGTATTGTATATTTTAATTTGAAAATTTTTATGAATTCACATCTTGCAGCAGTTGCAATAATCGCTAAGAGTAGCCTCCAAACACTAGTACCGTTGCGCGGAAGTAAAAAGTAAGAAGTAAAAAGTCTTATAGGATAAGAATTTTAACCGTTGGCAATGGTTGCTTTATTTACGCGCCCGCTGTACTAGCCTCCGACTCTTGTATTTATAATGAAAATCTAAAATTTATCACTGCATAAGTTGATTCTTTCAAATTCTATAACTAATCAGAAAGGGTTGAACAGACCACAACTTCTAATTACAGCAACTAATTAATTACCATTTTGGAGTACAAAAACTATGACTTACACACAAAATCATGCCAATCAAAACTACTGTGAATGCGAGTTCACTATTCCGGTTAAATTAAATGTTCCCATTACCATCAATACGACGGTTTACATCAATCCAGTACCTATTACTAAGCAGATATTGCCTGTTGTGATTGAGCCAGACTTGCTATTAGAACCGGGAGTCAGAGCCAAAGCACTGCGTGCTATCCCCAATGGAGCATCAGCCACAACTAC
>JAAUSO010000104.1 GCA_012033205.1 Richelia sp. SL_2_1
GTTGGTAATTGGTAATTGGTAATTGGTAATTGGTAATTGGTAATTGGTAATTGGTAATTGGTAGTTGGTAATTGTTAACTGTTCCCTATTCCCTATTCCCTACTCCCTACTCCCTACTCCCTATTCCCTATTCATTTACTTCAATAAAGCATTGGGATCTTGTCCCAATCGCAGTAAATTATCTGCTGTATTATGTATACCAAATTCACCAGCCATATGCGCTCCTAATGTTCCGTGGAGATACATAATAAACATGATGAATAATCCAACGGCTAAATAACTCCACTGGACTTGTAAAGCCCTATCCTTACGCCACTTATAACGCTGAAATCCACGCCATACTGTCATTCCCACAATCAGCGTTAATAATACAACACCTCCGACACCATGCCAAAGCATTGTTTCCATCGCTCCCAATCCCCAAGCACTTTTTACATCACTTTGGGTTTGCGCTAACATGATTTCGTAGAAACCTGCTGCAACTGTAAAAAATGTAATGATTGCCGAAGCCAGCATATTATACCAGCCCACATCAAAAAAGCTCGAACGAGTAGCTTTAATTGCTAAAAACTTGAAGACTGGTTTTTCTAATGTGAAAAATACACCAACTATATCAAAGGCAATAGCAATAATAAATAATCCCAATGTCAGATGCACTAAATTAGGATGAATTGGGATAGTATAAGGTAATCCATTTGCTCCTAAATCTAATTGTTGAATAAGTTCTGAATCCATTATAAAATCCCCTCTTTGATAGCTTCGACCACTGGAGTTGTATGTAGTCCATAAACCCAAACTAGTTTATCTCCAAGATAGACTTGAACACACACTAACATTGTTAAAAGAAATCCTACTCCTAAATAAGAAATTGGTATAGTTTTAGAATCGCGCAAACGAATTACATAACGCCAACTTGTAATTGCAGCAATGATTCCTGAAAGTGACCAACCTATTATGGTATGTAAATTCAGCACTGGTTCAACTGCATCATAAGCTAATGCTAAACCCGCCTCAATCTGACCAAAAATAATTGCAATAAAGATGGAAATTGTCGCAAAAAACATATTCCACCAACTTACTTCAAAAAGTCGATAATTTTTAGTAAAATAGCCTATTACATCGCACAAGAAAGCAAATAGAACCATCGCAATCACAAAATGAACCACGATAGGATGGATGGTATCTGGATAAGGTAAGTTATGCTCGTTTAAAGCCGGAAGAAGATTCTCAAACATTGTATTTCTCTTTACATTTTTAGCAAACTAGTCGCTAAATGCTTGCGCTTCAATATTAGCAATAATATGTTAGGTTTTGTAATGTTTCTTCACTGTATTTAATCACACAAAAATGATTATAGTTTAATGTCTTTGGAGTCATTTTTGTTCTGTCTTTTTATCTGAACACAAAAAATGCTTAGTATGACAATTTGTCATAATTAAACGAGAGCGGAATAAATATTTAGATATAGATTTTACAGTTTTGGAATATTTATAGGTCTATTTGGACGGATGAGGCTTTGATGGATTTAGAAGTTAGATATTATTTCGTGCAGTTATTTCTTTATATATTTTTAGGTTCAGATAAGTTATTCGTCTATTAATTCAAAGCACAGCAGAATATGAGATTAAATTATTTAATATGCAATCCATTTTGCATCTGAAACAATAACATACACCTCAATATTTTCTCAACATTGATTCAACTTTTGTTACTAACGACTGTTCTTTTTCTATTGTACAAATACTTAATACATATCCATTTGTCAATGCTTGGGTTTTTAAATCATCAAACACTCTACCTCTATCTTCTTTTCCTGTAATCTCGATTACTGTATAGCCAGAAACTCCAATATTGACTTTTCCCTTGTTGTACTAAGCGCTTTAAGTGGACAAAAAACGCTGTTTAAACAAGTATGAAATGACTGAAGACATCTTCTCTAAAACTTCCCGATCTATTCCCTAGATTATCTCTTTTCCTAATTATCTTAAATCTATAAGTCAAAAGAACTGACGCAATCAGTACTTAGAGCTACTACTTAACCACTTATATATTAAAGGAAAACTTCAGATGAAAACGAACAAACAACTAACGGCGATCGCTATCATGTCCGCTGTGCTTGTCGGAACTCTTTCTACCGCAAAAGTAACCAATGCTCAAGAATCCCGTACCCCAAAAACTAACGACCCTGAAAATACGAAAGTTGCTCCTAATGCTATTGGTGGAGTTGATGCTCCATCTGCACGTGTAGCTGCCTTAATTCGTGCTAATCTTGATGGTTCGGTCAGTGTCTTTCGTAGCAAAGGAATAGCAGGAGCAACAAGACCCCAAGTTGGTCTGGTCTGCATTCAGCCTTCACCCGCTCTGGATGTAACTAAAATTGTGCCAACTTTATCCATTGACTTTTCCAGATCTTTCATTGGTAACAATCTAGTAGAGTATCGCTCTGCTGGTGTTGGTTGTCCCAGCGGTAACATTGCGGTTCGGACGTTTGTACTTGATCCCAATGTTGACAAGAGACCAGACGACGGTGTAGCTTTTACAATTGTTGTACCGTAAACGTATTCGTGGTAGCAAAGATAGTTTCAAACTTACTTTAACTGCTGGTGAATTTGCATCTTGAGGTTTTCTCATGAATGCTTAAAAGGAATTGTTGCAGTTATTGATCGCAACCGCAACAATTCCCCTGTTTTGGATTTTAATTTTCTAAAATTAAACGGTGAAATTAATCTTAGTTGTATTTATGTTCCCATAATTCTTTTGCTTACTATCACGATTGTTAAGAATGCTTTACGATTGCGTGGTGAATTACTTGAATTACTTGAAAAAATATATCTACCTAATATAAGACAATACGGTTCAGTTAAAGTCAAAAACCTTGATATATGTAGGTTGGTTTGAGGAACGTTCACCGCTAGGTGTGCCGGAGGCACAACCCAACCTACAAGGCGGGTTTGTTGGGTTTCGCAGAGCCTCAACCCAACCTACAATTTTCCTTAACTAAACCGTATTGTAATATAAGAAAGTTAATCGCTCAAGTAAATCCAGATTTAGAAAGTTGTTTGTTATTATCACCTACAAAAAAATCCCCGCAAATAACGACGCTGGGGATTGACAAAAATATAAATTTTTAATTCGATTATTTATCAGGTAGATGCCAGCAAATTCAAACCAATAACTAAACCATTTGCTTATTTTGATATTTTGTTAAATCTGCCGGTGCTAATACACCCTCTTCCGTAATAATTGCTGTAATTAATTCTGCCGGGGTAACATCAAAAGCGGGATTATAATAATTTACACCTTCTGGAGTTAGGATAGTTTCTCCTACTTGGTAAATCTCCGCCGAATTACGTTCCTCAATCGGAATTTGTCTACCGTCAGTAATGGAAAAATCAACTGTAGAAAGAGGTGCAGCCACAAAAAACGGCACATTATGAGCTTTGGCAACAATTGCCAAACTATAAGTACCAATTTTATTCGCAGCATCACCATTTGCAGCAATTCTGTCAGCACCGACAACTACAGCATGAATTAAATTCTGTTTCATGCAGTGCGCTGCCATACTATCAGTAATTAAAGTTACCGGAATACCTTCTTGAACGCATTCCCAAGTAGTGAGTTTAGCACCTTGTAATCTCGGACGAGTTTCATCCGCGAACAGTCTTTCTAAACGTCCTTCTCGCCAAGCCGAACGTACTACACCCAAAGCCGTACCATAACCCGCAGTCGCCAATCCACCAGCATTACAGTGAGTCAGTAAAGTCAACTTTTCTGGTGTTTCTGGTAAAACCGACAAACCGCGATCGCCAATTCTATGACAAGTTTGCAAGTCTTCATTATGAATCGCGTGGGCAGTTTCGAGCAGAGTTTGTTTAATTTCTTCTACGGTACCAATTGTTTCATAAGTGGCTTTTAACATCCGTGAAATCGCCCAAAATAAATTAACTGCTGTCGGACGAGTCTCGCGCAGCATTTGGGCGACTTTTTCTAAGTGTTGAATAAACTCATGGCGGTTACTTGTTTCACTTTCCCGCGCTCCGAGATATATACCATATGCAGCAGCAATTCCGATTGCAGGCGCACCACGGACAATCATAGTCTTGATTGCCTGAGCCATATCTTCACTACGGTGAATTTCCACGTAGGAATACTCCGCAGGTAAACGAGTTTGGTCGATTAAAGAAACCGAATTATTTTGCCAAATTACAGGATATACGAGATTATTTTGCGACATCTTACCTTGAGTTAGGAATTTAATTGCCAAGAAATGGGACAAGGGGAGAAGGGGACAAGGGGATTAGGGACATGGGGGCAAGGGGACATGAGGACAAGGGGACAGGGGATGGGGGATGGGGAGAAAAGTAATTTCTTATTAAACTCCTCACTCCTCACTCCCAACTTCTAACTCCTCACTCCCAACTCCTAACTCCTCACTCCCAACTCCTAACTATTTCCCATGCCCAATACCCAATTACCAATCAATTGTAATTAAACTACAGCAGATGGTTGATTGCTGAAGAAAACTTTTAAAATTCTTTGAGCAATCTGGGGACTAGTTAAACCTAATTCTGCCTTACTTTCATCGGGTTTAGCATGGTCAACTAGAACATCTGGTACGCCGAAACGCTTTATGGGTACTAAAATATCGGCATCTAATAGCGCTTCTGCAACCGCAGAACCAAAACCACCCATTAAACAACCTTCTTCTAAGGTGACAACTCGCTTGATTTCTCTTGCGAGGGGGAACATAAGTTCCGTATCCAAAGGCTTACAGAAACGAGCATTGATGACGGTGGCTTCAATTCCGTGTTCGCTGAGAATTTCCGCTGCTTGTAGCGTTGAGTTCACCATCGAACCGTAACCTATCATCAATACATCATCGCCGTTACGGAGAATTTCGCCTTTGCCAATTTCCAAAGGTTCCCAACCTTCTTCCATTAACGGCACACCATAACCATTACCACGAGGGAAACGCATCGCGATCGGACCTTTGGTATAGTTAACACCCGTTACTGTCATGCGCTGAAGTTCGGCTTCATCTTTGGGTGCCATCATCACCATATTGGGAATGCAGCGCATATAAGCAATGTCGTACATTCCCTGATGGGTGGGACCATCATCACCGACAATTCCCGCTCGATCTAAACAGAAAAATACGGGTAAATTTTGGATACAAACATCGTGAATAATTTGATCATAGCCACGCTGTAAAAATGTCGAATAAATATCGGCAACAGGACGCATCCCTTCAGCAGCTAATCCAGCCGCGAGGGTAACAGCGTGTTGCTCGGCAATTCCTACGTCGATATATTGTTTGGGTAACTTGGCTTGCAGTTTATCCAAACAAGTCCCTGTAGCCATAGCAGCAGTAATACCGATGATTTTCGGGTTTTGTTCAGCAAGTTTTACTAAAGTATGAGCAAAAACTTTTGAGTATTTAGGTGGTTTGGGGGTACTTGAAGGAATCGCTTTACCCGTTGTTAAATTAAACGGACTTTGGGCATGATAGCCTACTTTGTCTTTTTCAGCGATTTCATAACCCTTACCCTTCGTAGTCGCCACATGAACTAAAACTGGTCCGGGTATTTTATGCGCTTGCTTGAAAGTCGCAATTAAATCTTCTAAATTATGACCATCAACTGGTCCCATGTAGGTGAAACCGAGTTCTTCAAACACCGCTCCTACCTTGGGAACCGCTAACCGCTTCATTCCTTCTTTGATGCGTTCGAGTTCCGGTGTCAGAGACTCACCCACAAAAGGCAGTTGCTTAACCTGTTCCTCTAAATTATCCTTAATAAACTGCATTGGTGGAGACAACCGCATTTTATTTAAATAACGGGGAATTGCGCCGACGTTAGGAGATATTGACATTTCGTTGTCGTTGAGGACAACTAACAAATTAGTATTAGGCAAATGCCCAGCGTGATTGATAGCTTCCAAAGCCATACCACCAGTCAAGGCTCCATCGCCGATAATCGCAGCGACTTTAAAATTTTCTCCCCTCATATCTCGTGCCAATGCCATTCCTAGCCCCGCTGAAATGCTAGTAGAAGCGTGTCCGGCACCAAAATGGTCAAATTTATTCTCACAGCGCTTTAAATAGCCTGCAACTCCATCCTTTTGTCGTAAGGTGTGGAAATGATTGTAACGTCCTGTAATCAATTTGTGGGGATATGCTTGGTGTCCCACATCCCAAATAACTTTATCTCGATCTAAATCCAGAGTTTGATAAAGTCCTAGTGTCAATTCCACAACACCCAACCCAGGACCAAGATGTCCTCCGGTAGCTGCTACCGTTTGTAAATGTTTGTCTCGAATTTGACGAGCAATTTGCTGTAGTTGCCGAATCGATAACCCGTGCAACTGATTCGGATGAGTAATTTCACTCAGGTGCATATTTACTGGGTTTTCCTCTCTACAATTATTTGTATATTGATTGTCCCACGGGAATGGAAATTTGGGGGAGATGGGAACAAGTGAGGAGTTATGAGTTAGTACCACCGGAGTTGGTACCACCGGAGTTAGTTTTGTAGAGACGGGGCGTATTGCTACGTCTGTACGGGAGTTAGGAGTTATGAGTTATGAATTTTAACCTTTAACCTTTAACCTTTAACCTCTAACCTTTAACCTTTAACCTTTAACCTCTAACCTCTAACCTTTACCCTTTAACCTCTAACCTCTAACCTTTTAAAATCCCGGCTGCGGATTCACTGAACCTCCGGGAACTATTGGTGTATTGGGTTGCTGTTGCTGTCTTTCCAGATATTCACTCAACACTAAAGCTATATCTCCACGAGTCATTGGTTTGAGGGGATTAAGTTGACCTTGGGTATCGTTGATCAATCCTTCAGCGACAACGGTGGCAATTGCTCTTCTTGCCCAATTGGGAATTGATTCTACATCTGAATAGGTCGAAAGTAGATCAGCGACTGTATCATCGGAAAACTGAAATACACCGTAAGCTTGAGCAAATATCGCTAAACCTTCGGCTCTGGTAACTCTTTGATTTGGGAAAATAAATTTCCCCGATAGCCTCTCATTATGTCAGTTTTCAAAACTGTTTGAATATCTTTATATGCCCAATGAGAAGACGGAACATCCGCAACTTTTACATCTTCTGCTGGAACATTTCTTCGATCAAGTCTAAAAGTTTTGACCATAATTGTGGCTAATTCAGCGCGACTAACTAATCTTTCTGGGTGAAAATTACCATCTGAAAAATTACTCATTAAGTTGGCTGCTACCACTCGTTTAATAGCATTAGATGATTGCGGTAAATCTTGCGGTTGTTCTTCTTCAATATTCACCAAATTGGGTTTTTGTTCGGTATTTTGCTCTTGTTGAGCATAAGCATTTGTGGGAAACCCTTGTATTAAAAATACTAATGAAAGCGTACTGATAAATTTACCCATGATTCCAATTGTTGTTAAAATGCTACCAATTTTAACTGACAATAAACTTAGCTCTGTGGTTTCGTTATTTTCGTAGTTTCTTTGAGTATTCTTCAACATAGAATATCAGGATTGCTGATGGAAATTATCAAATTTTGCCCCTTGACCGATACTATGTAGTAAGGAAGGCGTTTTATGAAGAGGAGTTTCGGGAATGACCGCAACAGCAGACCCTGTACAGTTGATGAAGCAAGAAGTAGGTAAAGCCGCTGCAAATTTAGTTAAATCGGGTTCTATCGTCGGATTGGGAACTGGTTCAACCACCGCTTTTACCATTCAATTTCTTGGCGATCGCCTTAAATCCGGCGAACTCACAAACATTGTGGGTATCCCTACATCTTTTCAATCGGAAGTTTTAGCTAAGCAATATGGTGTACCTCTAACCACTTTAGACGCGATCGACCATATTGATATCGCCATCGATGGTGCAGATGAAGTAGATCCCAATAAAAACTTAATTAAAGGTGGTGGTGCTGCACATACCCGCGAAAAAGTTGTAGATTATCTCGCCAATCAGTTTATCGTAGTTGTAGATAGCGGTAAATTAGTTAAGCGCTTAGGTGAAACTTTTGCGGTTCCTGTGGAAATTATCCCAATGGCAATTACCCCCGCAATGCAGGCTATTACTAAACTCGGTGGTAAACCAGAAATACGTATGGGTGTAAAAAAAGCAGGTCCTGTAATTACCGACCAAGGTAACATGGTGGTTGATGTTAGATTTGATAACATTAGCGACCCCGAAAACCTCGAAAAAACACTTAACAATATTCCCGGTGTTTTGGAAAATGGTATTTTCGTCAATTGTGTAGATAAAGTTTTAATTGGCGAAGTTAAAGATAATAAACCCGTTGTTCGCGAGATGTAAATTCTTCCCCCGACTGGTTCTGGTTGTTCCTGATCAATCAGTTTTGAATAATTTTGAGGGGTTTGTTCGTCTACCGACGTGCTGTAGAGACGTTATACATAACGTCTCTAGACAATTTTGGCAAAAACGAACCATCCATAATTAATGTGGTGGACTACTAGTAGTACTCCCTGCTCCCTTAATAATAAGTTTCAAATTGACATTGTTTTCACACCCTCCTTTAGACATAGATTTGCTGAAATCACGGATTTTTTTTCAACCCTTCATGTTTGTTTATTAAGAAATATTTCCATAAAATGAGAATAGGTGACATTGATGAAATATTGAATTCCTATGCCAGACACTTTAACAAAACTGACTTATCAAGCCTTTCAACAAGGTAAAAGTATTTTTGGTTTAGCTCACAAAACCATAAGTACGGGGCTGATGAAAGCTTTATCTCCAGTCGAGAAGAAAGTAACACCGATTCCAACGGAGTTATTGCTAAAATTACGGGAGCGTCTAAATAATTTATTAGAAACTGAATGGGAAGATGCAGAAAAAGGTGTATATCCCAAAAGTCTGCTTTTTGATAATCCTTGGGAAGACTTTTTTGTTTACTACCCACAACTATGGATGGATTTACCGCAAATTTGGCAGAGAGCTAAGTCGGATAAATATCAAGAATTTTCTGAAAATATAGATACAACATATTATCCTCAATATTACGTGCGGAATTTCCATCATCAAACTGATGGTTATTTGAGTGAATTATCTGCGAATCTGTACGATTTACAGGTAGAAATTCTGTTTAATGGTGCTGCTGATGCAATGCGACGCAGAATTTTGGCTCCATTAAAAGATGGCTTAAAAGTATTCGCTGATGTACCAGCACCTCAACAACGTATTTTAGATGTAGCTTGCGGTACCGGGCGCACATTGAAGATGATACGAGCAGCTTTACCCCAAGCATCGCTGTTTGGTACAGACTTGTCACCAACCTATTTACGGAAAGCGAATCAACTACTATCGGAAATTCCCGGAGAATTACCGCAACTGTTACAAGCGAATGCTGAAGAGTTACCTTATTTAGAGAA
Organism: Richelia sp. SL_2_1; assembly: GCA_012033205.1. Classification (GTDB taxonomy): domain Bacteria; phylum Cyanobacteriota; class Cyanobacteriia; order Cyanobacteriales; family Nostocaceae; genus Rivularia. Next base: position 9,393 of record JAAUSO010000104.1, read on the forward strand.
CTACTTTCATGCTGTAACTTGTGTATTTCTATTCCATGAATTACCAGCAGTCATACGTCAGCGAATAATTGATGAAGCTTTCCGAGTCACAAAACCGGGTGGAACTTTTATTATTTGCGATTCAGTTCAGTTGAGTGATTCACCAGAAGTGGAACCTGCAATGCACAATTTCTATGAAACTTTTCACGAACCTTATTATCGAAATTACATGACTGATAATTTAGTGGAACGTTTGGAAAAAGCTGGTTTTGAAAACATTGAAATGCAAGTTCATCACATGAGTAAATATTTAATTGCTCGTAAACCGTTACTATAGGTTTTTGTTGATTAACGAATAATCCATGTAGAGACGTAGCATTGCTACGTCTTTATAAATTTTAAGTGTAGTGAAAAAGCCTTTTTTTATCAAATAAAAGCAAAAAAACTAGAGACTAATTTTGCCTCTAGCTTTAAATATAAAAACACAATACATAATATACAGAAGAACCGATTAAAGCAAATTTACAACCGAGTAAAACAACCGAGTAATCTTGATTTTCCGCTGGAGAGCTTAAATAAAGTTACTTGCTACTTCTACTGATTTGAATTAGATAGAGAAACTCAAAAAATCCAACCTCCCGACAGCAGATATTATCTGCTCAATTAATCAGAAAAAAGTTGCAGGAAATCTAAGCAACATAAATTCCTATTGGTTTATCCTCCATAAACATATTTAGATTAGATATTCTGCAAAGCCATCGCAGAAATCATACTCTAAAAAATGTGAAGACAATTCGAGGATAAAACAATCAGTGGTAGAAATGCGGGAGGAAAATTTTTCTTTGAGAAGCGGATGATACTATAGACAGTCGATATAGGTATTTGATACTTGAGGTTTGACTGGCTATTTATACAGACAGACGGAAATAAAACAATAACGAACAATTATCTAACAACGTCGTGTTGCAAAAAATATATCTGCACGAAGTGCAAAAGGTAAATGGTGGTTTTTAACACCCTAAAAGCGAGACTTGAATGTACTTGAGATAACACGACTAACTGGTTCTATGCGTTGCACTCTTAGTAGAGATAAAGCAGAATTAAGCGCGAACGGAATATTCTACAAACTCTCTACGTCCACTACCTCTATGAGGTGCTTTCGGATTGTCTCTAATTGTACTTAACAGTAATTCTTGTTCTCCGGAGGTAGAAAACATTTGATTTACTAAAGTATCTCCAATTCCTTGGAAGGTTACAGCTAAGGAGCCGAATACGAAACTTGTAACTAAAAGTGAAATGGCTGTACGCATAGTAGATGTCTATTTTTGAACTATCCACTTCACTAGTACTTAGTGTGAAATACTGCATCCGGATAATTTACTAAATAGTATTTTTTTTTACTCCTATTTTTTTAGCAATGTTCATGAGTGAGATGTTCTACTAATAACCAGTTACCAGCATGATATCTGTGACCTCACACAGTTATATTTTCTTTAATTGATAAGGATTGTAGGGTTAAATATATATTTGGATTTAAAGTTACAAGTTGGTAAATATATCCTTTGAGTATAATTGGAATCGTAATCTTAAACCTGTAATCTTGCTGATGTATACGCTGAAAAATCCCTTGATAACAGTAACTATTGCGTAGCTGTACTGTATTATTCTCACCGTATGAGTACTGATGATGAAATGTATCTTGATAATTACCACTAGCAGGATAACTATCTAAATTGTCTAAATAATACAGTTGCTTGATTAATCAATCTGGATGATTTGGTAGTAAATTGAACAACTGAACGATTGCTGCTGGTGCTTGTAGATTATTTAAGTTTGTTACTTCATATCTTGCACCATAGAAACCAATTGTTTGACTTCATTTTTACGTGCCTGGGACTGCAAGTCCCAGTCTGATAACATAAGTCCATTAAAATGGACTAAAATATTACAGCTTTAAGTTAGTTATATTTTTATTTATATTTTTGGCGTTGCTGAATCCGGGTATGAATTTAGATGTAGAGACGCGATACTATGAGCGTCTCTACAAGTGTTCCGGTTTTCCAATCAACCCGTTTCATATATCCAATCAGCAACGCCATATTTTTGATGATTTAGCTAATTAAACGGCTCTGTGCAAGATATAAGTTACCCCAAAATAATACTGATTAAAAAGCATCGTAATTATCCCTCTCATCAGAAAACGGTTATATGAAAACAAACGATGAATATTAACAAATAAAACACTACCAAAACCGACACTTTTTTTGTACTTCCAAAAATAATACGCAGCCTAATAAAGATAAAATAAAAGTTAATCCGACAATAACAGTCAATAAAATAATTCGACGTAGTTTTTGGTTTTCTTGTTCGCGTATTTGTATTTTTTCCTCTTCACACTTTTGTTCTTCTCGATATTTTTGACTTTCTTCAATAAACTGAAGAGCTTCATTTGTTAAAGGTAATATATATCCAAATTTGTCAATAAAGGTTTCCGCTTCTTTTAATTCTTCCCCTCTATGTAGATAATCTTTAGCATCTTCAATGTCTGTTCTTCTACTTTTCCATCTTTTAGCTGCTTCTTCAATATCTTCTTTTAATTTAGTATTATTACGATTTATATAAAGCCATCCGCGTAATTTTGACCAGTGACGAATTAAAGCTTCATGACTTAAATTAACTACTTCAGCTTTTTGATTATTATCCAGAATCTCTTCACTTATAGTGATTAAATTGTTTATGGCAAGAGTCTCAATAACTTGATTAATTTGGTGTTGAGAATATGATTTTGCTTTTAATAACTTCTCTTTAGAAACTTTGCTGCGAGTCTCTCCTGTACCATCTCCTGGTCGTGTTAAGCGAATAAAAATAAATTGTGCGATTTCTTTGCCATCTTTGTCTAAAGAATCGTAAACTTGATTAGCGTGTTTCTCTAAAATTCCTTTTATTCCTTTTGAATCTCCGAGTTTATTGTATGCATTAACTGTTAAATATTTATCATTACGCTGTTTCCAAAGTTCTTGTAAAGCATATTGTAATAAAGGTAAACTTCCTGGTTCATTTTCCACATCTTCGATTAATTTTTCAACAAGTCTTGGCTCAACTGTATAGCCTAATTGTTTAGCTGGTTTTTCAATAGCTTGTTTCAACTCATCTTTATTCATAGGTGTTACAGCTATCAAATGTTGTTGAATTTTTCTTGCAAGTCCGTGATACTCTTGTTCAGCACATTTTCCAAAAAAATCTGCTCTTATTCCTAATACCAGACAAAGTTTATTATTGTTAACTTTTCCTAAAGCACCTAATAGACATTCAAAAAATTGTTCTCTTTCTTGATGACTTTCTTCATTCTCTTTAGACAGTGAAAAAACTTCTTCCAACTGATCTACTACTAAAATTACTCGTGAACTATCAATCTGATCAATAAACTTTTTTAAATATTGAGAACCCTTACTTCTCAATTCAGCAACTTTGATGTCTAAATTTTCTGCTAAACTTTGTAGAGGATTTTTACCTGGTTGAAAAATATAAATTTTCCAATTTTCACTACCCGATATCTGTTCCCCTTGTTCGAGTTGATAAATTAAACCCGCTCTAATCAAGCTGGATTTACCACTTCCAGAAGCTCCCATTACCGCTAAAAAATAGTGTTCGCGGACTTTTTCTAGTAATTCATCAGTCAGTTGATCGCGACCGTAAAAATATTCAGCATCTTCCGAGTTAAAATAAGCTAAACCCTTATAAGGATTATCACTAATTTGCGGAATAATTTCTTCTGGAATATTAGAATTATATTCCTTGTCACCAGATAAAAGATAAATTGGTTTTCCAAAAGATATCCGTTTAAAATCTCCACATCTTCTCAAGGATTTTTCGTAACCTTTTAATCTTTGAATTAGTATTTTATGGTCGATACTTTCTCCTTGTTTAGATTTTAATTCATTGAGTATCGCACCAGTAAGCTCACTGCACTTTTTATTCCTATCTTGGAAAGAATTATGTGATTTATGAAATAAAGCAATACAAAATCTATCTTTACCACTTCCATTTCCGGGAAGTAATTTATTTAAATCTAATTTTGTATATTGTTGATGGCAGCAATCTAAAATAATAATTTGCTGTTCTACAGGACTTTCTTTTAAGATTTGTTTTAACCATCGTAGAGACACTCCTAATTCATACTCTTTTGAAGGACTAGAATCACTAGTCGCCAAATATATTTCTGAAATCCCTTGGTTTCTAGTAAGTACATATCCTGAAAAATATAGTAGTGCTATTTGTGGATGTTCTCCTTCTGGTTTAAAAAGTTTGACAATTTCTTCTTTGAGATTTTTTCTACTAGCTTTTTCAAGCCGCTCTACTTGAAATTGTATTTTGAGTCTATTTTCTATATTTTTCGTATTCACAGTAGGTACGCAAAGATTTTGCAAATCCGCGCATTTATAATCATTAATTCCTACTACTAAAGCTTGATTTAATTGATTATCATTTCTTGCATCTGAAGCGTTATTTGGATTATTCATGATATAAATAATTAGATGTTTTTTGATTTATCAATCCTGCTGATAAATACAATTTAATACTTATTAATTAGCATCATTTCTTCATTGATTGCTTAAGTAAAGCAAGAAAGTATTTATCGTATTTTGCAAATTCCCAATTCAGAGCTTTCTGAACTTGCTCAACAGAAAGGTTTTTGGCTGCAATTAATTTCGTCTGATTCAGGTTTGCACCATACAAATTTGCGCCGTTTAAATCCGCACCAGATAAATTTACACCGCTTAAATCAGCACCACTCAATTGTGCATTACTCAGATTAGAATCAACCGCAATCAAATACATCCCTTGATGAGTCGGATCAAAATTTTCAGGTAACTTAGTTTTATTGTTGTATAGACAATGTTTAAGATTAGCTCCATTAAGGTTTGCATTACTGAGATTTACACCTCTTAAATCTGTATCACAAAGATTGGTATCACATAGATTTGCATCACATAGATTTGCATCTCTTAAGTCTGTACCACTGAGGTTTGCACCATATAAATTTGCACCACAAACCTTTGCATTAGATAAATTGGCACCTTTAAGATTGGCATTTTTCAGGTTTGCATCGCACAGGTCAGTGTTACTTAAATTTGCATATACCAACTGAACATTTTCTAATTGAGCCTTTATTAGTTCCGCATTATTTAAGTTAACATCGTTAAGAATAAAATTATTTAATAGTGCATCTTTAAGGTCTACACCACACAAATTTGCACCCTTCAAATCGGCTTCAGCTAAATTTATACCACTGAGTTTTTTGGCATTACTAAGGTTTGCACCACTAAGATTACAACCTCTAAAATCTGTACCAAATAACTGCGCCCCACTGAGATTAATGCCATTCAACTTAAAACCTTTGAAGTCAATACCACTAAGATTTGCACCACTGAAATTTGTATTATTAATTAATGTTTCACAAAGATTTGCACCAGTCAGATTTGCACCACTAAAGTCAGTTTCTCTCAGATTTGCCTTTGTAAGGTCTGCATCGCTGAAGTCAGCACCACTAAATTGGGCTTTTCTGAGGATTGCTCCTCTAAGATTGGCGTTTACTAACTGAGCATCTATTAATTCTGCACCACTAAAGTCCGCATTATTAAGATTTGCATTACACAGATTTGCATTACTCAGATTTGCATCCCAGAGAATAGAACCACTCAAGTCTGTATCACTAAGATTTGCATCGCACAAGTTAGCTTTATTAAGCTTAGTATTGGCTAAATTAGCTCTAGCTAAATCGGCTCCTTGAAGGTCGATTTTTGTCAGGTCTGCACCAGTAACTATTACACCTGCTAAACTGATGCTATCTTGATTTAAATCGTGGAGCGCTTGAATACGTCCTCCACTTCCTTTCTGACCTTCTGCTGAATTTATTACTTGCCATGCTTCATATTGTGAACGCTTTTGCTGTTCGGGAGCGTTCACAATAACAAGGATTAAACCAGCAAGAATACTTAAAGATTCGACATCATCAAATAAATGTTTTCCACTGTTGTCCTCTGACGGTTGTTCAGTTTTGTTTGCTACTCGTTTTTCAGTTTGGCATATTGTCTGTTTCTGTTTTTCAGTACGGCATATTACCCATTCTCCTACTCGAGTTGTGTCCAATATATCAATCAAGTTTACAACTACAGCTAGTAGTACCAAGATGATTAAAAATTTAACTCCAATAGTTACTAAAAATCTCAGCCAAACTATGCGTTTCAGCCTCAGCCAAACTCTACGATTCCATTTCAATAACTTCTTATACTTATTGACTAGGTTCATACTAGTCCTCTGAACAATTTATAGATGAGTTATAACTTTGTAGTATACTGATACTTGCGTGAGATTTTAGTATTTATTAATACATGAAAACTGAACTTTAAAGAAGTTTAAATAATTTTGATCGGAGAATGTTTGAGAAGTCTAATTCTTCATATATTGCATCATACAAACCTATCGTCAAAATAATTACTAATTGTTTGACATTGTTCTTACCCGCCTAGGACTGCAAGTCCCAGTCTGATAGCCCTCATTCCATTAAAATGGACTAAAAAGATTAGAGCTTTACGTTAGTGATATTTTTGTTTGTCTTTTTTATTATGTAGTTAATTATGCTTACACAAGATATAAAATTCCATACTTTATCCGGTGGCATATTTTGTATCGTCGTGAAATTGACTTGATTGGTAGTTACAGTTTATTTAGTAGATTGCAAAGTTTCGCCACTGATATTGTTTTTAATCTTTGTATTAACGTAAAAACTATAGTTGACAGTTGACGAGGACCTCTAACCTTTAACCTTTAACCTTTGACCTCTAACCTTTGACCTCTAACCTTTGACCTCTAACCTTTGACCTTTAACCTTTAACCTCTAACCTTTAACTAAATGACTATTCCCATTTTTATAGTTATCTTATTAGCTTTTTATCTAGCTTGGAACCTGGGAGCAAATGACGTTGCGAATGCAATGGGTACTTCCGTAGGTTCTAAAGCCGTTACTTTAAAACAGGCTTTGATCATTGCTGGAATCTTAGAATTTAGCGGTGCTGTTTTATTCGGACATGAGGTATCTCAAACTTTAGCGACGCAAATCACTAACCCGGCAATATTTGCGGATGCTCCTCAAGTTTTTGCTACCGGAATGCTTTCAGTATTGTTAGCTAGTGCGATATGGCTGCAAATTGCCACATCACGGGGTTTACCAGTTTCATCTTCTCATGCAGTTGTTGGGGCGATCGCCGGTTTTTGCGTTACTGCTGCTGGATTTGGTGCTGTTAAATGGTCATCAATTGGCATGATTACTTTAGGATGGATTATTACACCAGTTATTAGCGGTTGTATTGCCGCTTTGTTTTACAGTCAAATTAAACGCTGGATTTTAGATCAGCCGCAGCCATTGCGACAGTTAAATGAGTGGATTCCTTGGTTGAGTGTGCTGTTGTTAGGAGTATTTGGAGTCATTGTGCTACCAAAAGCAACTCAACCACTGGCAACTTTTTTGATTGAGCAAGTTGGTTTCAAAATACCCTCTCACGACGTTCCACTTTTCATCGGTACAACCGCTGCGGTGGGATTGACAGTTTATAGTTGGCGAGAGTTGAGGGGATGGGGAGATGAGGAGATGGGGAGAAAAATTACCGATTCCCAATTACCAACTACCAATTCTCAATCCCAAATCCAAAATCCAATTGAGGGTATATTCGGCAAATTTCAATTATTGAGTGCTTGTTTTGTGGCGTTTGCTCACGGTTCTAATGATGTGGGAAATGCGATTGCTCCTTTGGCTGCCATAACTTATGTTAATCGCACCGGAAAAGTTCCCATTTACGATTTAGATATTCCCCTATGGATTTTGGTAATTGGTGGTACTGGTATTGTGTTTGGTTTGGCGGTTTGGGGTAAAAAAGTAATTGCGACTATCGGTGAAAGTATTATTACTTTGCAACCAAGTAGTGGGTTTTGCGCGGAACTCGCAACCGCTACAACTGTAATTCTCGCGTCTCGTCTGGGTTTACCTGTTTCCACTTCTCACGCCCTTGTGGGTGGTGTGGTTGGTATTGGCATAATTAAAGATATTAAATCAGTGCAATTCAAGACTTTACAAGGAATTGCAGCTGCTTGGATTATTACGCTTCCGGTGAGTGCAGTTTTAAGCGCAGTGATTTTTAGCTTGGTTCTTCTTGTTTGGTAGTGTATTGGGACGAGATTTAAGAGTTAAGAGTTAAGAGTTAGGAGTTAGGAGTTAGGAGTTAATTTCTCTCCCCATCTCCCTACTCCCTACTCCCTACTCCCTAAATAAACTACTTCGCTGCTAACTCTTTAGAAAATTTCTCACTCAACCAAGGCATAATTTGGGGGTGCCAATTGACCAATTCATCATTGCTGAACCATAGAGAAATTTCTCTTTGTGCGGTTTCAATGGCATCGGAACCGTGGATAATATTACGACCAATATCAACTCCAAAATCACCACGAATAGTTCCGGGTTCTGCCGTTAAGGGATTAGTTGCACCAATCATCTTTCTCGCAGCAGCAACAACACCTTCACCTTCCCAAACCATAGCAACAACCGGACCGGAAGTAATAAAATCTACTAAGCCAGCAAAAAATGGTCTTTCTTTGTGAACATCGTAATGGGATTCCGCCAATTCTCGACTGACTTTCATAAATTTCAAACCAACTAAAGTAAAGCCTTTAGTTTCATAGCGGCGAATTATTTCACCAACCAATCCCCGCTGTACCCCATCCGGCTTGATTGCTAAAAATGTACGTTCCATTACAATCTCCTATAAATTAATGAATCTATCACTGTTATTTGTCCGTCTTCATTAGCTTTTTGTCAACAGCTAAATCGAAGGTTAAAGGTCAAAGGTCGAAGGTTAAAGGTCGAAGGTTAAAGGTCAAAAGTCAAAGGTCGAAGGTTAAAGGTCAAAAGTCAAAGGTCGAAGGTTAAAGGTCAAAGGTTAAAGGTTAACTGCCAACTATCAACCATCAACTATCAACTATCAACTAACTCATTGTTTCAAAAATATATCTTACGTATATTCCCCCTACGACATGAATGCGCTAAATTATAAACTCATGGGTGAAGTACGAAGGTGACTGATAAATGGGTGTTGAGTCAAGTGCGACATCGGCTGAAACAGGAAGATTATCATTGAATGGCAAAAAAGTTAAAGCTAAATTAAGCAACAATCACAAAGAACAGAAACTTTTGCCACCGAGTAAAATTCCAAATTCACCTCGGAGTCATTGGAGGATCGAAGATAGCGAAACTCTGTATCGCATTGAAGGTTGGGGACAGCCCTATTTTTCGATTAAATGCGGCAGGTCATGTTACTGTTTCTCCAAAAGGTGAACGAGGTGGTTCTCTGGATTTGTACGAATTGGTTAAATCCCTCAAATTGCGTAATTTGGGTTTACCTTTGCTAATTCGCTTTTCAGATATTTTAGAAGATAGAATCGAGCGGCTTAATGCTTGTTTCGCTAAAGCCATAGCCCGCTACAACTACGGAGGCGTTTATCAGGGTGTATTTCCAGTTAAATGCAATCAGCAACGGCATTTAATTGAAGATTTAGTCCGCTTTGGTAAACCCCATCAATTTGGCTTAGAAGCAGGTTCCAAGCCAGAATTAATGATTGCTTTAGCGCTGCTTGATACCCCCGGAGCTTTGTTAATTTGTAACGGCTACAAAGACCGTGAATATATTGAAGCGGCAATGTTAGCTCAAAGACTCGGACAAACTCCAATTATCGTTTTAGAGCAAATTGAAGAAGTCGATTTAGTCATTGAAGTTAGTCGTCAACTAGAAATTAAACCAATCTTGGGAGTCCGTGCCAAACTTAGTACTCAAGGTATGGGACGTTGGGGAGGTTCTAGTGGCGATCGCGCTAAATTCGGTTTGAATATTCCGGAAATTATTCGTGCCGTTGACAAGTTACGGAATGCTGAATTGTTAGATTCTTTACAACTTTTGCACTTCCATGTGGGTTCGCAAATTTCGGCGATTAATGTCATTAAAGATGCCATCCAAGAAGCTAGCCGTATCTATGTTGAGTTAGCCATCTTGGGGGCAAATATGAACTATCTTGACGTTGGTGGCGGTTTGGGTGTTGATTACGACGGTTCTCAAACCAACTTCTACGCTTCTAAAAACTACAATATGCAAAACTATGCTAACGATATTGTGGCAGAGTTAAAAGATGCTTGTAGAGAAAAAGACATTCCTGTACCAACACTGATCAGCGAAAGCGGACGAGCTGTTGCTTCCCATCAATCAGTACTGATTTTTGATGTACTTAGTACCAGCGAAGTACCTCATGAACCACCCGAAGCAGTTCAAGAAGGTGAATCCCACATTATTTCCTATTTATGGGAAACCTATCAATCGATCAACGAAGAGAATTATCAAGAATTTTATCACGATGCAGCCCAGTTCAAAGAAGAAGCCATTAGTCGTTTCAATTTGGGAATTTTATCCTTAAGAGAACGAGCCAAAGCAGAACAGTTATATTGGGCTTGTTGCTATAAAATTCTTCACATCACCAAACAGCAAGAATACGTACCCGATGACATGGAAGACTTGGAACTAATAATGTCTTCCATCTATTATATAAATCTTTCGGTGTTTCAATCGGCACCAGACTGCTGGGCAATTGACCAGTTATTCCCAATAATGCCTATACACCGTTTGGATGAAGAACCTAAGCAAAGGGGTATTTTAGCAGACCTCACCTGCGATAGCGACGGTAAAATAGATCAGTTTATCGATTTACGAGACGTGAAATCGGTTTTGGAACTACATTCTTTCCAACCGGGAGAACCTTATTACTTAGGTATGTTCCTCAATGGAGCTTATCAAGAAATTATGGGTAACTTACACAACCTTTTTGGCGATACTAATACAGTTCATATTCAACTGACACCCAAAGGCTATCAAATCAAGCACGTGGTTAAAGGGGATACGATGAGCGAGGTATTAGGTTACGTACAGTACGATGCCGAAGACATGATAGAAAGAATCCGTCAGCGTTGCGAGCAAGCTTTGGAAGCAAACCATATTACCATCGCTCAATCTCAGCGACTGCTACAAACCTACGAACAAAGTTTAAGTAGATATACGTATTTGTCTTCTTGATTTGGGAAGAGGGAAGAGGGAAGAGGCTTGGGGGGTTGGAGGGAATGCAGAATGGGGAGAAATCCAATTACCCATTCATTACCCATTACCCATTACCAATTCCCCATTACCAATTACCCATTACCAATTCCCTTTTTCAATTAGAATTTGTTTCTAATAACTCGGCGATGGCTTGACGCTCTGCGGGGTTATGAGAAGGTGGAGTTTGACGAGCATCAGTAATCAACCAATCCAAAGCAGTAGCTTGGAGGTCAATTGATGCTCCATCCTTATCTACGCAGTAACGACCAAAAACTAGTTTATCAACTAATCTTACTCCCGGTCCAAGTCGAGAATATTCAAAAATCACGCTATTTTCTACGGTAGCACCGCTACAGACACAGCAAGAAGGACCAATGTAAACTGGACCAACGATTTTGGCTCCGTCCTCGATTTTGGTCATTGCACCAATGTAAACTGGACCAGTGATATCAACCTTGTCCCAATTTACGGAGACATTTAAACCAGTGTAGATTCCCTCTCGTACTTGATTGCCAGGGATTTGGACATTTTTGATTTCCCCTAAAAGTACACCGCGAATTGCTCGCCAATAATCGGGTACCTTACCAATATCAACCCATTCAAAATCCATTGGTTTAGCATAGAACGGCGCACCCATTTCTACAAGTTTAGGAAATAAGTCGCCACCAATGTCATACTCGACTTCAGAGGGAATATGTTCAAATATTTCTGGTTCAAAAATATAAATACCTGTACTGATATTAGTACTTTTAGCTTCTTCTACAGTCGGTTTTTCTTGAAATTCCTTAATTCGACAATCCGAGTCGGTAACAACAATACCGTAACTAGAAACTTCTTCACGAGGTACAGTTTTAGTAATAATTGTAGCAATAGAACCTTTTTCTCGATGCCATTTCACAGCGGCTGTTAAATCCAAATCAATCAAAGCATCGCCGCACATCACAATAAAAGTATCGTCGAAAAATGGTTTGAAGTCTTGAATTCTCTTCATTCCACCAGCAGAACCAATCGCTTTTCCGACTAATTTACCGTTATCGTCAATACTACCTTCAAAAGAATAACCAATTTCAACACCAAACCGCTGACCGTCTCGAAAATAGCTTTCGATTTCCTCAGCCAAATGACTCACATTGACCATAATTTGGTCAAAGCCATGCTGACGTAACAATTCAATTAAAAATTCCATCACTGGTTTTTGCAGGATGGGAATCATCGGTTTAGGAGTTGTGTAGGTAATCGGACGAACACGAGTACCCTTACCCGCAGCCAAAATCATCGCTTTCATAAATACTTATTTCTCAACCACAAGCCAGTTTACGTCGATCAAGCAATACTTCATCATCTGTTTTAATTTGGGTGAAGTCATCCCAAAAAGCACGGAGAATGAACTCATAGTGCATTTTTTAAGCCCCTGTTAGCATTTTAAATGATACTAAGTTGGCAACATTTAGCAATATTTAAATTTACTCATAATTAATTATCTAACCCAAATCTTGCATACAAGTGTGATGTAAACATGAACTCAGCGTTCTTAGTGTTTGCGTTTTCCGCAGTCAATAAAAAATAATTCCTACTGGAAACAAGGCTAAAGTGACATTACCGATTTCGTTAAGTTAACTTGCTGCTTGAGATATTGAGCTATTAGTAGACTCTGCAAGCAAGCGGATTTTTACTTCTTGATAAAACTCCTCTTGATACAACTCTACCTTTGATTGAGCCGAAAGCAGTAGTAAAGCCCAAAATACACTGACTGTATGAGCGTTTTCACCATGAGGATGGTTTTTACCTTTAGCAGATAGGGATTTACTTTGAGACCACCATTCTACTAACTGTTCTAAATTCATCCAACTTTCTCCCAAATGCAGTTCCGCAGCTTTGGTTTGTAAAACTTGTTCTAACTCCCCAGCTACTTCTGTGAGATTTTCTTGGTGTGCTAATTCTAGTGCGGCTTTGAGAGTTTTAACACCCGGTTGACGTTTTTTCGCCAAAGGGTTACTAGTTTTTTGTACTAGTTGCAGTTGGTTTGCCATTACCTGCAACTGGTCGATTAACTCTTGTAAACTGACGCGACGTGCCGGTGGAGGCATGGCAGAACGCCGTCGCCGCAACTGTTTCTCTAAAGGCAGTCTAGCTATACGCTCGTTTAAACCATCTTCACCATCAAGCAAAAATTCGTCTTCTGCATAAGCGTCTATTTCATCTTCTGCTGATTGCAATTTCATCAAGGTATTGGCTTTAAATAACACCAACATTGATGCTGATAAAAACGCTTGTCCTGACTGAGACAAATCTGCTTCATAACCCTTCGTGCTTTTCTCAGGTGCCATGAGTTCTATATAACGGTCTATCACTTCAACTACCTGCACATCCCAAGGGTCAATTTCACCTTGTTCGGCTTGATGAATTAGTTGTGCGATCATTTCTAAAAGCTCAGAAGCATCCATCGACAAGTACTTAGAAGGTTAAAGGTTAAAGGTTAGAGGTTAAAGGTTAAAGGTTAAAGGTTAGAGGTCAAAGGTTAAAGGTTAAAGGTCAAAGTTCAAACGTTAAAGGTCAGAGGTCAAAGCTTAGAGGTCTAAGGTCTAAGGGAATGCGACCATTACCTATCACTCAATTAACTGTTAACTGATAACTGTTAACTGTTAACTGATAACTGTCCCATCAAGCATTTGCTGGTGCTTCTTGTGTGATGGAATCACTAGCTGGTGGTAGAGAAGGTTGTAAGGATTGAATTTGAGTTTGGTACTCTTCAATCTTGCATTCTAATTCCTGAATGCGAACATTTTTTGACGAACTTTTTGACCTGACCAAATTAGTCTTTCTAAATGAGTCCAAACGCTAAATAACCAAGCCAAAACTCCACCTAAGCCCAATGCTATAAGCAACTCAATTGAAATTGGTGCTTGTACTTCCACTCCTGGAATTAAATGAATAATTCCTAGTTCAGTATTTTCGATACTGAATAAAGCAAAAGCTAAACAAAAGATAAAAATTATGACAAAATTTACTTGTCTCATTGGAAATTATCAATTTAATTAATTATTGTGGCTATTGTTTCTCCGGTCTTTCGGTAGTGTAACTCTAAGAAAAAAGCATTTTTAGCAATCCATTTGTTACGCATCTACGATGACTAGGAGTAATAGAGTATAAGAATAAAATTCACCCTCGAAAGTATATCACGATATTTTTATACCTATCCCTATTCAAAAATCACAATTAAAGTGTGATTTTTGCACTGGACAAAGGTTGAAAACTGCTACATCACAGTCAAAAACATAGTTTTTAATTAATTTTAATCAAATTAATTTTAATCAAATTAAATTAAATTAAAAATTAATTAATTTATTCTTAACTTTTCTGCCCTAGCGTTTTCTATCGCGTATATTTTCGACTCAGCAAAATATATCCCCCTTCACACTACTCATAATTAATTTTGATAACCAGTATTAAAGACTACTAATTTTCAGTTAAATATAAAATTTTACAGTCTCACCAAGTTTAAGCAGTAACTAATTTTAACCTTTGACCTTAGACCTTTAACCTTAGACCTTTAACCTTAGACCTTTAACCTTAGACCTTTAACCTTAGACCTTTAACCATTAGTACCTTA
>JAAUSO010000105.1 GCA_012033205.1 Richelia sp. SL_2_1
TTTGACCTTTAACCTTTTGACCTTTAACCTTTGACCTTTAACCTTTGACCTTTAACCTTTGACCTTTAACCTTTGACCTTTAACCTTTGACCTTTGACCTCTTTAAAATACTTCATTTTCGATACCAACCCACCATTCACCTAAATTCATTAAATCTTGGTGGATATCTTGTAGATTTTCGGCATATTCGTTTTCTGAAAGCGTTGCTCGGCTTTCTTCTAGTTTAAGAAGACGTAATTGAACTAACAACCAAGGTTTAGAAATACTTTGAGTTGCTTCAATATAGCGTGCGAGTTCTGTGCTATTCATGTAATTATTAATTGATTATTGATCATTGATAATGGTCAAGGAAACTTCGAGGTAACTTTACCAAGAATTTTGTTCAGGGGAATAAAACCGTAAGAGCGGCTGTCAGTACTTGCTTCGGGGTTGTCTCCTGTAAGAAAACAAGAACCATCTTCAAGTACTAAAGCCACTCTCTTAATTATTTGCTTTGTTTGATAGGGATGTCGTGCAACTACGATATCACCTACTTGTGGTAGTTTTTGACGATAAGCTTGTGGGTTAAATAATATTTCCTCTCCTGGCTGAAGTTGAGGAAGCATAGAAGAACCGCTAACGTGCAATCTTTTTCGCCTTCCTAAAAGCAACTGTAGCAATTTTAAGGCTGTTCTTAGTTCCTCATTCATTGCGAATTCAGCCAAGTTTATCGCTTTACCGACATTTAAATAATTGTTGGTTATTAACCCTAACTGATTTTAATTTAAATTAGCTAGCTTTGTACCAAGAAACATCGCGGTCTTTGGTTGCCCAGAACATATGATGAATTTTATGTACGGCTTCCATTAATTCATTAGCGTGTTGCAGGCTAACTTCTACTTTACAAGCTGAGCAAAGTTTTGCTGCTTTCCAGAAAGTATCATGTAGATCGGGATATTTTTCTAGATGTACTGGTTTGAAGTAATCTGTCCAAAGAATTAATAAATCTTCTTTAGTTTTTTGAGCTTGTTCTTCCTTAATAGCAATGTAGCGGGACAAAGTGTTGTGGTAAGCAACCATTGCTGCTTTATCGCCGGTAGCTGGAGGTGCTAAATCCATGATTTTTTTGGTCATGGAGAGTACTGCTTCTGCTGTAATTCTAGCGGAAGAAGGGTCATAAACTCCGCAAGGGCCGTCGCAATGAGCGTGTACTTGTGGTGCGGGAAAATTGGATTTTAACTTGGCAGCAATTTGTTTGAACATGATTTTTTTACGGAGAAGGCTTATCTTCAAGATGTTTGTCGAAAATTTAGGGAAGTAAAAGTTAGAATCTAGAACTCTTGATTTTGACTCTTGCTATCCCCCCCTACCCCATTTAGCTTAGTACTATTGTGTAACCCAGGCAACCTTAAGTTACTGTTAATTAACCCCTTGATAAAGATATTTTTTGATTTTTGATTCGATTAGAAATGCAAATAATACGATCTGCAATGTGAGAACTCCATCACCTACAAAGGATGACAGAGCCTCATAATCATGCCACAATAGAAACTGGTCGCTAAATTCTCCAATTACAAAAAATAGATGTTAACCACCCATAGCAATTACAAATGAGTCAAGCACTGTTGATAAAGGTTCACAATTATGGCTGTGACTTGATCAATGGTTAAACCATCGGTAACTATTTCTATGGCATCTGCCGCTTTTCTGAGCGGTGAAACCAGCCTGGTACTGTCTTTCCAATCCCGTTCTTTAATGCTGCGTTCAAGTTCCTCAAGGCTCACTGACGGCTGTCCTTGTTTTTCAAAATCTTGCAGACGGCGGTGTGCGCGTTCGGTAACGGTTGCAGTTAAGAAGATTTTTACCTCAGCATCAGGAAAAACTTGAGTACCGATATCCCGTCCTTCTGCGACTAAACCGCCTTTTTTACCCCAGCTTTGCTGTTGTTTTACTAAGGCGCTTCGCACGGCACTTTGTGCGGCGATTGCGGATACTTTTGATGTTACCTCAGTCGTCCGAATTTGATTAGTAACGTCATTGCCATTAATCGACACCTGCACCGGCGATTTGAAATCTTCTTCACTGGGAGTTAATTTAATTAAACAGCAGTTTGCCAACTCGGCGATCGCACATTCATCATCTAAAGGGATTCCCTTGGATAATACCAGCCATGTAACGGCACGGTACATAGCACCTGTATCTAAAAATACTAGCCCTAGCTTCGCCGCAACTTGACGAGCTACGGTAGATTTACCGGCACCAGCGGGTCCATCGATGGCGATTATCGGTTGGCGATCGCGCAAAATAGTATTGTCAATCAATCGTGTCGGACCAATATGAGCAGCGATCGCAATCATTCCTTCCTCCTGAATTTCATCTAAAGGTATTAACGTAGTTGGTTCAATCAATTCAATATATTCCACAGATACAGTGCTGACAGTTGCTATTTCTTGAAGAACAGCTTCGATCAGCTTGTTACTTTTACGAACTCCGCTGCGAAAAACAGCATGAGCTTTTTGCAAGCCACGATGCAAAACAGCTGCTTGCTGTTTCTGACTTGCACTTAAATACTGGTTGCGGGAACTTAAAGCAAGACCATTCGCTTCCCTGATGATTGGACAAGCGACAATTTCTATGGTCAAATTAAGATCCGTAACTAGCCGTTTAATGATGGCTAATTGTTGAGCATCTTTTTGACCAAAGTAAGCTCGATCTGGCTGCACCAAGTTGAAAAGCTTGGTAACAATAGTCGCCACACCCTGAAAATGTCCTAGCCGAGTACGACCACACAAGCCTGATATCATATCAGATGGTGGAGTAACTTGTGTAAAAATTGAATCTTGTATATTCTTCTGAGCAACCCCGATCTCTTCCGGATTTGGTACAAACATAACATCTACCCCAGCTTCTTGGCAGAATTGCTGATCTTGCTCTAAAGTCCGGGGATAGCGTTCAAAATCTTCTTCAGGACCAAATTGCAGGGGGTTGACAAAAATACTAACTATGACTATGGCATTTTCTTGCCGCGCCCGTTCAATCAAGCTTAAATGACCCTGATGCAAAGCTCCCATTGTAGGAACTAATCCTACTGCTGTTGGGAAGCGAGTTGTAATTTCATGGGGTAGTGGCTCATCAGAATGCAAAGGCAAGATTCGCCAACGGAGTTTATTCAAATAGCAGCGTAACGCTGCGACCGTTGTCAACAGGCGCACAAAAAAACCTCTATCTACTAGCTTTCCCCCGTTAGTTTATATCCGAATTTGGGGAAAGGGGCTAAATAAATAGAGGAATCTCAAGATTATTCTTGATTTGGGATGGGGATGGGGGGACAAGGGGACAAGGGGACAAGGTGATGGGGAGACAAGGGGATGGGGGGGATGGGTAGAAATAAATCAATTATTTGCTTTCTACTCCCTACTCTTAGCTCCTCATCCCTAACTATTCCCAATTCCCAATTCTTAACCTTTGACCTTAAACCTTAAACCTTTGACCTTAACTCCTATCTTCCTAAAACTTCAACTTTGACTGGTGCAACACCTCTACCAATCATTTGGATAACTCGTGCAGCTCCATGAGAAAGGTCTATAATGCGACCACGAATGAAAGGTCCTCGGTCGTTGATTCTGACTACGACAGAACGACCATTATTTACATTCGTAACCCGAACTCTGGTACCGAAAGGTAAGCTACGATGAGCGGCGGTCATTTTTTCTGGATTAAATCTTTCGCCAGAAGCAGTCTTATTCCCCGAACCATCATAACCGTAGAAGGAAGCCATACCTCTGTAACTTCTTCCTCCTCTTCGATTTGCAACCTTTTTTCTATTCTTGTTAGAGGCTGTTGTTGTGGCTGTCGTTTGTTTTTCTGGCTTTGTTTGAACTGCTGTTAATTCTGGAGGTAAGCCATCAATTGTTGATAGAGGAGATGCTTTACTAACAAGTCTCCGTAAGCGATTGGTTGCTTGGAGTGCATCTTGTCTGGAGTTTTGACTTGCATCGGGAAGGATTGTATCACTGTTGATTTCTACAAGTTCGGAGCCGTCAACTTTGATCATGTAGCGTTCGGCTATAGACTTAGCTCCAGACTTAGATTGGGCGCTTCCGTTCCAACTAACGGTAATTTTGCTAGCGTCAACTTTGCGATCGATTAAATCGTTGATTTTCGCGGCTAGTAGATTCGCTTTTTCTACAGGGTTGTTGTAGTCACTGTTAACTAGTATTGTTTCTGTTGAACTATTTTGATTGTCAGAAGCAGTGGCGGGTGTCGAACTTAAAAAAGTGAAAACAGGAATGTTGCGGACGTACAGAGTTGCTGCCTGACGGTCTGATAACTTATGTGCATAAACTTTAGTAAAAAGAGCATTCGGTCCTTTAGTATTTACCTCTACTACATTTTGGCTGGGCATTTTTTGAGAGGTAATTGATGCGGATGTTGCCGTTTGAGCGCGGCTAATAGAAGTTGTTCCAACAAAGGTTGAAAGTACAGTTACAACAGTCCACAAAAGTTTTTGATTCATGCTTCTAAGTAATAATTAAAGCGACAAAATATCTGAGGCTTGATGATTCACACAACGACGGAATAAATATACTAATCGGTCGCGAAATCCCCCAAAATTTGAAACTTTTTGTTCTCACGATTTATTTATTAACTGCAACACATTAACACGAAGCTTGCAACTTGGATATCCGAAATTTACCGTAGATTACTGTCAAAATATCAGAAATTAACACCGCATTGCAAGGGTAAAACCGTTGCCTCATCTTGAGTTTGGCAATGTAACAATTTTTCGATAAATTACAAAATTTATTTTTTATAATTTAAGTGATTAGAAAATTAAATCAATCGTCTGTCTATTGATTTGGACATAACAATTTATACATTTTTTGGTCATATTAAAGTATTTTATTCAACAGCTTTTTACCCTAAATGATACTTAGGTAAATCTTCATTAGTTTAGTAATTAAAATAAAATACTGATAATAGTTGAGTTATTCTAATCAATTACAGATGACTTATTTGAACTAATTACGGCTGTACAACCCATGTATTCTGGGAGTTTGAAGGAATATTCTGCTAGTAAATGCGATGATCCTTTAAGCCCTAACTGATACTGATTATTTATTTAAATCTGTTATGGAACGGACAAGTTATGAATTAAATAGTTAATAAATCACAATTGGGATATAAATGAATTAGTTAAATGATGCAAGGTGTAAATATTACGGATAAGAGTCTATTTACAAAATTATATTTTGCAGTAAAAAAATAACAAATTATGAGATAATACGCAGCATTAATATTTTAAGTGCTGCGATATTTTTCAGTATTATCGAATTTAAAAACCTAGATGAGGCTATTTGTCAAGGGTGATTTGAGTTACTGGCAATAAATAATGAATAATGCCTAATTACCCATTACCCATTACCTTCACACTGAGATAATTACACCTGAACTCTGTACTGCCATTCGATCGACGGCACATACAGCATAAGTTCCAGGTTCAACGGTAGCTGCGGTTGTACCTTTGGATAAAATTCGTTGGAGTTTCCAATCATTACCACTCTTTTTATAAAGCGTCCAAGAACGAATTTCACCACCTCCAGTAGCCCAAGTAATTTTACGGTTTTTGGTTTCTACTTTAATTGGTGATGCTGGTGGTAAAGTGTTTTGCCATTGCATTACAGGTACTAATGCAGGTTCCTTATATAGTAAAGATTTAAATTTGTCGGCGATATTTTGACGATTTTCTTTGATAGCATTAACGCTAAAGAAAATATTCCCCAATGACAAACTTTTATTCAAACTGCGACTGATGGCTACTTGTTTAATGATTTCCTCTTGCTTCCAAGCTTCTCCGTCCAAACGGGCTATAGTGTTACCGGCATAGACGTGGCGTTGTTTGGAATTAATGCTCGTCCACCACTCTAGTAATATGGGATAACTTTGTGCCGTTTGGTCAATACGCCAATATAGTTGCGGCGCGATATAATCTAACCAGCCTTCCTGTAACCATTTCTTAGCATCGGCATAAAGTACAGAGTAAGCGTCTAAACCTTGAATACCATTAGGTTCTCCGGGACGATAAATTCCGAAAGGACTGATACCAAACTTTACATGAGATTTGACTGACTTAATCCCTTGCCATAACCGCTGCATCATCCGATTAACATTGTCCCTGCGCCAGTCATTTAAACTTAATTTACCACCGGCATTTTGATAAGCTGCATAGGTTTTACTATCAGGAAACGACTCACCGCTAATCGGGTAAGGATAGAAATAATCGTCAAGGTGAATGCCATCAATATCGTAGCGCTGCACAACATCCATGATTACATTGTAAGCTCTATCCTGGACAACTTTCGCGCCTGGGTCCATCCATAACTGAGTTCCCCAACGATAAACTACTTCTGGATTAGTCACCGCTATGTGAGGAGCAACATTCTTAACTCTCACATGGGAAGTACTAGCACGGTAAGGGTTAAACCAAGCGTGAAATTCGATATTACGTTTGTGACATTCAGCGATGGCAAATTCTAAGGGGTCATATCCTGGTGCTTTACCTTGAGTTCCAGTCAACCAAGCACTCCAAGGTTCATACTTAGAATTGTATAATGCATCTCCTTCCGGTCGAACCTGTAGTATTAAAGCGTTAAAGTTTAATTCTTGTAATTGATCGAGAATTTGAATTAATTCAGCTTTTTGTTGCTCAACGGATAATCCCGCACGACTTGGGAAGTCGCTATTCCAAACCGAAGCAACCCAAGCACCCCGGAATTCTCGATTCGGCTCAATTTGAATGCTTCCCGGTGGTGGTGTGGGTACATTTACCTTTTCTCGGGGTTGAACAATATATGGTGAAGGGATTTTTTCTTCCTCACCCAACCAAACTAAAGCTTGATAAACAAAAGCTGAAATATCGGCACGAGTTGCAGCTAAAGTGGGATTGAGTAATTTGGGATTTGGATAACTGACTACCATCCCAGCACGGGTAGTGATTGCTGCTGTTGGTTTTGCGTAATCTGGTATTGTCTGAGCATCTTGGTAAATTTGCCCAAGTAGGGGTAATAAATCCGATGACACTTTTGATGTCATACCCAACCCGCTAATAATACTTAAAAGTGCGTGTATCCTTTGAATTCTGTCTGCGGGACGAAAATAATTATTAGGAAACCCACTAATAAATACTGTTTCGTAAGCTTTTTTAATTGCTGCTGCTGCCCAATAATTATCGGCAACATCTTGAAATGCTACATATTCGCGTTTTTTGGGAATTCGAGAAAATGTAGTGGTGATAATAGCGGCAAATTCAGCACGGGTAACTGAATTGTCGGGACGAAAAGTTCCATCGGGATACCCATTCAAAATTCCCCGGCGCGCTAAAGCTTCAATAAACGGACGCGCCCAATGATTTGTAATATCCCGGAAGCGAGCAGATGTGATGGTCATGATTATACTCAAGTTAACTGTATATAAATTGACTTTATCTGCCACTGATTATGCTATTATTATCCGCAATAAATAAAGTTAAATGGGTACTAAATATGACATTTGTATTGAACACAACTTTTTCTTGAAAAGATAGTTCAATACGGTTCAGTTAAAGCCAAAAACCTTGATATATGTAGGTTGGGTTGAGGCTCTGCGAAACCCAACAAACCCGCCTTGTAGGTTGGGTTGTGCCTCCGGCACACCTAGCGGTGAACGTTCCTCAACCCAACCGACAATTTTCCTTAACTGAACCGTATTGAAAGATAGTTGAGTAAAAAATCACTTGATATCCTGATTTGAAGCTCATAAACTGTAACAGTAATTTGTAAATCCGATCAGCTTTGTTACTATTAATTTTGCGTAAATTTATTTATATATTGTTTTTATTCAGTTTAATTGGTATACTCGGTTTTTCCTATGTGTCCAAAAAATCGCCAGTCACAGCTTGTTATGAATGGGGATTTTCCTCGCAAGCAGAAAAATACTACGTTTATCCTGAAAAGATAGTAGTTGAACCTTTGCGGGGGCGACATCATGTGTATGGTATTTTTCAAATTCCGGGCGGCTATCTCAACGATAAATTATTACAGCTAGAAATACCCGGTAAAGGTACATACTGCGGAATACTTTCCTACAGTGGAACAGTTACAACTGATGGTGTGTATGCGAAACCCGGACATTATTTAATGAAAGGAATGTTAAATACCCGAATTGCGATCGCTTTAATTTTGCAAGGTAAGCAAAAAGAGTTACAGCAATTGGATAATTGGAAATTGGGATATACGAAAATTGAGGAAAAGATATCCGAATAGCGTAATATTACTACTAGTAGTCATTTTCATTAGTTTTGATTGGTTTTGTTTGTCTACCGACGTAATGTAGAGACGTTATATATAACGTCTCTACAAGATTTGTGGTAAAATCCGACTACTAGTAACTTTATATTAATTAAGCCATCAAAATTAATGAAATGAACCACTAGGGATAAAAACCCAAACTTGGTAGCCCCAAAGTTTCATCCCAACCCATCATAATATTTAAGCACTGGATTGCTTGACCTGCGTGTCCTTTGACTAAATTATCAATCGCCGATATGACTATAACGCGGCGGGTTCGCGGGTCAACTTCGATACCTAGATAACATAAATTACTGCCAGTAGCCCATTTAGTTTGGGGGTAAACTCCTGGTTCACAGATTTTTACCCAAGGGGAGTTACGATAAAAGGCTTTATATATAGTAATTAAATCATCCCGGACTAATCCTGGGTCACGTAGATTAGCATATACAGTTGATAAAATACCGCGCACCATAGGTATGAGATGGGGTGTGAATTGTACGGTTACTTCATGCCCGGCTAAATCACTGCAAACCTGTTCGATTTCTGGTGTATGACGGTGGCTGACGACGCTGTAAGCTGCAATACTATTGTCTGCTTCCGACAGTAGTAAATTGGTTTGCAGTTGCCTGCCGCCGATTGAGGTACCTCCTTTGCCGTCGATAATAGCGGTTTCGGGTACGATTAATCCTTGCTTGAGCAGAGGTGAAACTGCGAGTAAACTGGCGGTAGGGTAACAACCGGGACAGCCTACAAGTTGCGTATCAGAAATGCGATCGCGATAAAGTTCTGGTAATCCGTAAATAGCTTCGGCAGCGGTTTTAATATCTTGACGCTTTTTGCCATACCAATTACTGTAAGTTGTCAAGTCGCGAAATCGATAATCTGCGGACAAATCGAGGACTTTACATCCATATTTGAGCAGTTTTGGTGCAATTTCGCAGGCTAATCCGTTGGGTAGCGATAAAAAAACCACTTCACAACGACGTGCAATTGCCTCTGGTTCTAAGGCTTCAACCGGAAGATTGATGATGTGGGCTAAGTGAGGATAAATATCGCCAAAAAACTTTCCAGCACTAGCTTCCCCGCCTAAATAAACCAGTTCTAGCTCTGGGTGATTTAGCAGCAGTCGCACCAACTGAACTCCGCCGTAGCCTGACGCGCCAATAATTCCCACGGGTACGCGCCTAAAATTGCCCATGTTAAAATCCTTATCCAATGATTTTCCGTGTTGATGCAATTGCTATCTGCTTCATGCTTTAACTCGCGGTCTGATGACACAGGAAAGACTCACACCCTCAGACTGTCATTAGGTAGTAAACCCAGACTGTTAGTGGGTAGAAACTTCTGCTATGTTATCGAATCATCGCCACTTTGAAGACGGTATTTCATAAAAGAGCTACAATAAAGAATAAGGTTTATTAAAAAAAATTAACGTTCGCTCTTCGAGAAATTCTCTGTGTCGCAGCATAATACCGAAACGCACTATCCGCAAGATGGGAAATCCACCCCAGTTACTGCTTCTTTAAATCAAGTATTTAAATTTGATTCCATTGACACCGCATTGGCTGATTTGAAAGCTGGTCGCCCTTTGGTGGTGGTAGATGATGAAAATCGAGAAAATGAAGGCGATTTAATTTGTGCTGCCCAGTTTGCAACTCCAGATATCATCAATTTGATGGCAGTGGAAGCACGAGGTTTGATTTGTCTAGCAATGACTGGCGATCGCCTTGATGAATTAGATTTACCTTTAATGGTGAAAAACATCACGGATACCAATCAAACTGCTTTCACTGTCAGCATTGACGCAGGTCCCGAATTAGGCGTGACTACAGGCATTTCCGCCGAAGATCGCGCCCGCACAATTCAAGTGGCGCTCAACCCCTATACTAAATCGGAAGATTTACGCCGTCCGGGTCATATTTTCCCGATTCGCGCCAAAAACGGAGGGGTACTCAAACGAGCCGGACATACAGAAGCTGCTGTAGACTTGTCTCGATTAGCCGGTTTATATCCAGCGGGAGTAATTTGTGAAATCCAAAACCCCAACGGTTCGATGGCACGGCTACCGGAATTAATTGACTATGCAAAACATCATAAATTAAAAATCATTAGTATTGCGGATTTAATTAGTTATCGTCTGCGTTACGACCGGATAATTAAACGGGAAACTGTTGCCGATTTACCTACGCAGTTCGGCAATTTCAAAATTTATGCTTACCGTCATACTCTGGATGATACAGAACACGTAGCGATTGTCAAGGGTGATCCGGAAACTTTTGGCGATAAACCCGTAATGGTGCGGATGCATTCCGAATGTCTCACCGGAGATGCTTTGGGTTCTTTGCGTTGCGATTGCCGAATGCAGCTACAAGCAGCCTTAAAAATGATTGAAACAGCAGGGGAAGGTGTTGTTGTCTACTTGCGTCAAGAAGGGCGGGGGATTGGATTGGTGAATAAATTAAAAGCCTATTCCTTGCAAGACATGGGGTTGGATACCGTGGAAGCCAACGAACGCTTGGGATTTCCTGCCGATTTGCGCGACTACGGTATGGGAGCGCAAATGCTGATGGATTTAAATGTACATAATATACGTTTGATTACTAATAATCCCCGTAAAATTGCTGGTTTGAAAGGATACGGTTTAGAAGTGGTTGACAGAGTACCTTTATTAATAGAAGCCAACGATTACAATAGTTATTACCTAGCGACAAAAGCCAAAAAGTTGGGTCATATGCTGTTGCAGACTTATTTGGTAACATTAGCACTGCATTGGCAAGATGAACCATTATCAATTACCGAACGTTACGAACGTTTGGACAAGATACGGCATTTAGCAAAAAATCGTCATTTACTATTGCAAGAAGAAACTCGTCCTTTGGGATTAGCCTTGTTTACGAAACCATCTTTAACGGTACACTTGGGTTTAGATCAAGCCAACGTTGCTGCTGAGGATTGGTATCAAGAAAAAGACCATCCTTATGTACAAGCGGTGATGAATATTCTCGACAAAGTTGTGGAATTGCCTTATGTTGAAAAATTGGAATTTCTGATTTCTCCTGGAGTAGATCCTTTGAGTAAATTACAGGTACAGTTAGATAGACAATCTTTTGAATTAAGTCAGCTACCTTCTTCAGTTGGCGATAAATTGGAGACTCAGAAGATTTATAGTTTTGGGAACTAAACCAATTTTGGATTTTAGATTTTAGATTTTAGATTTGCTCCATCTATAAAGTAAGATGTAGAGACGTTGCAGTGCAACGTCTCCTTACGTCAGGAAAATATCTTTTATTAATCCGTTTCAACAAGGTTTTGATGAATATTTCGCCAAGACGTAAAAACCAGAATCAAATAAAGCAATCCAAGCAAGCCACTACCATAAATCAACCTTAAAGAAAGAGATGAATTAAAAGTATTATTGGGATTATTTTCTAATAATTTATGAAGCCCACTATGTATGATTAAAAATCCAGCAAGTCCAATTCGTGACCAATTTTTAATAACTAGAGATTGATTATTTGTTAACCACAAAAGCAGTGCAATTAATGGTATGTGAAGAATCACAAAAAACGGTGATGCAGTGTATTCGGGTAGGTTTTTAGTACAAATAAAAGTTTCCATTCCGATTGCGTCATCGCATCAAGTTCGTGAGTAATAATCGTCGCAAAACTTAAATAGAAAAGTAAGTTTTTCATTAGAGATTAAATATAAAACAGATTTTATTTTGTAGGGTGTGTTACGGCACAAATAAGTAATGTTTGAGGTTATATATAAATTAGAAATGCCGTAACGCACCATTGATTAGTAAAGAAGTGTAGCTCTAATTCTTACTTTCCAAAATCCCTTCACGGAAGTATAAAAATAAGGGTAAACTACAACTTAAACCAACTCCAAAAGTTGCGACAAGATAAATCAATAATCTACTACGAGATAAACCCAATCGTTGTAATTCAATAAACGCAAAGCAGAAAAAAACCAATGTACTAATCAGTAAATCTGTTCCAAATGCAGCCGCAGCGTAATTATCGAATCCTTTTAAAATTAATGAACTAATAGAAAAACCATTTTGAGAAAAGAATTTGAGGATAAAAATCCCAGGTGCAATACTTCCAATAATTACCAGCAGCAGATAAAGCGATTTCGCTGAAAATAATTTATTGGATACAAGTTTTTGATTTTGATAAGTTGTGTTAGACATGGTTTTGAATCTCTCATCTAAGTTAATCTGAGTTGGACAATTATCGCAGAAGTCGGGTTTTTAGGATAAATATCAGTAGTAACAGACAATTCGGAAAAAACCCGACTTCTAACCCAAAACCCGACTTTGTTGTTGTTTTGATTATGATTGCTGTATTCGAGAGAAACAATTACCTTTGAGGTAATAAAGATGTTGTTGTCAAATATTCTTTTCAAAATGCAATCTACCTCAAATCAAGAAACAACTTTCGGTAATCTGCTCAAACACTACAGAAAACTGCGAAATTTCAGCCAACTCGATTTAGCTGTCTCCAGTGATGTATCTCAAAAACATATTAGTTTTCTCGAATCTGGTAGAGCTAATCCCAGTCAGGAGATGATATTACAACTCGCTACCGTGCTGGATATTCCTTTACGGGAACAAAACATCATGCTCACAGCTGCGGGATTTACACCGATTTATTCCGAAAGCGATTTATCTTCACCAGAATTTGAACCTATCCGCAAAGCTTTAGATTTTATCTTGCTTTCTCAAACCGATTCACCCGTTTTAGTCATGGATAGATATTGGAATTTGATTCAAACTAATGCAGTTTCGCAACAGTTAATCAACTGGTTAATTAATCCACAAGACTTACAAAATTTTCTACATCGACGCTAAAATCAACTTGATGCGATTGATGTTTCATCCCCAAGGTTTAAAACCATTTGTCGCTAACTGGGAAGACATTGCTAGTCATTTAATCAAAAGAGTTTATCGAGAAGCACTCACAAACGGCTATAACGAACAACCAATCAAACTTTATGAAGAATTACAAACATATCCAGATGTTCCACAGTTGTGGAAACTTTCCAACTCACACACCTGGGAAGTACCATTATTAACTGTAAACTTTCTCAAAGACGGATTAAATCTAAATTTCTTTTCAACAATAGCTACTCTCGGTACACCTCACGACATCACATTACAGGAATTGCGAATTGAAACCTTATTCCCCGCAGATGAAATTACCAAAACAAATTTAACCAAGTTAAACCAACTTAATTTAATTTAATTTCAACTAAACCAAGTTAAATTAAACTAAACTAAACTAAACTAAATTTAACCAAGTTAAACCAAGTGAAATTAAATTAAATTAAATTCAACTAAATTCAACTAAATTCAATTCAATTAATTCTTAGTATTTTTTGTTGCTAAAAAACTATTTTTCAATACTCTTCAATCAGCGTTCTGTACGCTTTTCTTTTCATTAACTTTGAAGGTTTCGTAGTTGCGTTAGCGAAGCGGCTGCTTAGCAGCTTTTATCGCTCAAATCAGGGCTGAAGCCCAACTACAAGCATTTAAATTTAATGAGATAGACGAATAGTAAGGTTTTTAAATCATTCCGAAATTACGAAACAATTTCTGATTAATTATTTCTTAACTACACATCTTTAACCTATCCTTTTCGTAAACCAAATACTCCGACACCCAAAACTTCTTAATATTCATCACAATTGCCACAGGTGCAAAAACATCAAATTCTTTTCCCGATAAATGCTGTGGTGGTAGCAAAGCAAACAATTCATTGTATACCGTCACCTCAGTCATTATCTCATCAAACTCAGCTTCCATTTCATCAACTAGAACACAATGTATTCCCCCATCATCTTCGTAATATTCCTCCTCATCAGGTTGCCAAATCCGAGGTATGAGTTCGTGTTCCAAATATTCCAGACGGTGAAATTCTTTAATGGGAATTATGGCGGCGATTTCTTCCCCAGCTTGTTGTAAAACGATACGCTTTCCCCCAAAAACCACTGTTTTGAGGGCTTCGAGCAAATTACCTCTTACTTCCTCAGTACTTGAACGGATAAAACCTTCATTTTGATCGACGTAATCTTGTATCATCTTAAATGTAATGAAAATGTAATTTAATTGTTCCTAAAGTCTGAAAATTCGAGAAAATAATAAATTAAGGCTAACCTAAATTTTTCTAGAAGTTTTAGAATTTTATGGCTCATCGATTTTTGGAACACTTGAACAGTCCCAAACGACCTGTCTTAGTTTTTGACGGTGCAATGGGAACTAATTTACAAGTACAGAATCTTACCGCTGAGGACTTTGGTGGTGCGGAATACGAAGGTTGTAACGAATATCTCGTTCACACCAAACCGGAGGCTGTAGCGACGGTTCACCGTGCTTTCTTGGCTGCTGGTGCAGATGTAATTGAAACGGATACTTTCGGTGGCACTTCAATTGTACTTGCCGAATACGACCTTGCAGATCAAACTTATTACCTAAATAAAACCGCTGCGGAATTAGCTTCTAAGGTTGCTGCGGAATTTTCCACACCCGAAAAACCTCGCTTTGTCGCTGGTTCTATGGGTCCTGGTACAAAGTTACCAACTTTGGGACATATTGATTTCGACACTTTGAAAAACTCTTATTTTGAACAAGCAGAAGCATTGTTTGATGGTGGAGTTGATTTATTTTTGGTAGAAACCTGTCAGGATGTGTTGCAAATTAAAGCAGCGCTGAATGCAATTGAAGAAGTTTTTCAGAAGAAAGGCGATCGCCGTGCGTTGATGGTTTCTGTGACAATGGAAACTATGGGTACCATGCTCGTGGGTACAGAAATCGCTGCGGTGGTGACAATTTTAGAACCCTATAATATCGATATTTTGGGTTTAAATTGCGCTACAGGTCCGGATTTGATGAAGCCGCATATCAAATATTTGTCGGAGCATTCACCATTTATTGTTTCTTGTATTCCCAATGCGGGATTACCAGAAAACGTCGGCGGACAAGCGTATTATAAACTAACGCCGGTAGAATTAAAAATGCATTTGATGCATTTCATCGAAGACTTAGGTGTCCAAGCGATTGGGGGTTGCTGTGGGACACGTCCAGAACATATTCAAGCTTTAGCAGAAATTGCCAAAGATTTAACACCGAAAATCAGGAATCCAAAAACTGAACCAGCAGCGGCTTCGATTTATGGTACTCAACCATACGACCAAGATAACTCCTTCTTGATTATTGGTGAACGGCTCAACGCTAGCGGTTCCAAAAAATGCCGTACCATGTTAAATGATGAAGACTGGGACGGATTAGTTTCACTAGCGCGATCGCAAGTTAAAGAAGGCGCACACGTTCTTGATGTTAACGTTGATTATGTCGGGCGCGACGGCGTGCGTGATATGCACGAGTTAGTCTCACGGCTGGTAAATAATATTACTTTGCCCTTGGTACTTGACTCCACGGAATGGGAAAAAATGGAGGCAGGTTTAAAAGTTGCTGGTGGTAAGTGTTTGCTCAATTCCACTAACTATGAAGACGGTGAAGAACGCTTTTTAAAAGTGTTGGAATTAGCTAAAACTTACGGTGCTGGTGTGGTAATTGGTACCATCGATGAAGATGGAATGGCACGGACAGCCGACAAGAAATTTGAAATTGCTCAACGTGCTTATCGTCAAGCTGTAGAATACGGGATTCCCGCTCACGAAATTTTCTTCGATACTCTAGCGCTACCAATTTCCACCGGCATTGAAGAAGATAGAGCCAACGGTAAAGCCACAATTGAATCTATTAGTCGGATTCGTCAAGAATTACCGGGATGTCATGTTGTATTAGGTGTTTCTAATATATCCTTCGGTTTAAATCCCGCAGCGCGGATAGTTTTAAACTCAATGTTCCTCCACGAAGCGACGCAAGTGGGAATGGATGCAGCGATTGTGAGCGCGAGTAAGATATTACCCCTTGCTAAAATTGAACAGGAACATCAAAAAGTTTGTCATGACTTAATCTACGATAATCGGAAATTTGACGGCGATATCTGCGTTTATGACCCCTTGGGTGAACTAACCACCATGTTTGAAGGGGTTAGCGCCAAGCGTGATAAAGGCGTTGACGTTAGTTTACCAATTGAAGAACGTCTCAAACAACACGTAATTGACGGCGAAAGGATTGGTTTAGAAGATGCTTTAAAAGAAGCAATGCAGAAATATCCACCTTTAGATATTGTCAATATTTACTTATTAGATGGGATGAAAGTAGTAGGTGAATTATTTGGTTCCGGACAAATGCAGCTACCTTTCGTATTGCAATCAGCAGAAACCATGAAAGCAGCGGTAGCATTTTTAGAACCGCACATGGAAAAATCCGAAACAGGGCAAGATAATGCCAAAGGAACCTTTGTAATTGCCACCGTCAAAGGAGATGTTCACGACATTGGTAAAAACCTGGTGGATATTATCTTATCTAATAACGGCTATCGGGTGATTAATTTAGGCATTAAACAACCAGTAGAAAACATCATTAAAGCCTACCAAGAACATAAACCCGATTGTATTGCTATGAGTGGATTGTTAGTAAAATCCACGGCATTCATGAAAGATAACCTGGAAACATTTAACGAAAAAGGAATTACCGTTCCCGTGATTTTAGGTGGTGCGGCATTAACTCCTAAATTCGTTTACGAAGACTGCCAAAATACCTATCAAGGTAAAGTCATTTACGGTAAAGATGCATTTTCCGATTTGAATTTCATGGACAAATTAATGCCAGCTAAATCTGGTAATAATTGGGATGATTTTCAAGGTTTCTTAGGTGAATTTGCATCACTAAACTATCAAAATGGACACAAATCTGTAGAGACAGGAAAATCTTCGGAAGAAAACACAGCAGAGCAACCAAAAATTATCGATACTAAACGTTCCGAAGCAGTCGAAATAGACACCGAACGTCCCACACCACCATTTTGGGGAACCAAATTATTACAGGGAGAAGATATTCCCCTAGAAGAACTATTTTGGTACTTGGATTTACAAGCTTTAATTGCTGGACAATGGCAATTTAGAAA
Organism: Richelia sp. SL_2_1; assembly: GCA_012033205.1. Taxonomy (GTDB): domain Bacteria; phylum Cyanobacteriota; class Cyanobacteriia; order Cyanobacteriales; family Nostocaceae; genus Rivularia. Next base: position 17,345 of record JAAUSO010000105.1, read on the forward strand.
ACCAAAAGAGCAGTCAAAAGCAGAATATCAGGCTTTCTTAGCAGAGAAAGTATATCCAATTCTAGAAACTTGGAAAAAACGGGTAGTAGAAGAAAACTTGTTGCATCCCCAGGTAATTTACGGTTATTTTCCTTGTCAATCAGAAGGAAATACACTGCATATCTACAACACCGAAAACCATTCCCAAAAAGTTACAGAATTTGAATTCCCCCGTCAAAAATCCATGCGTCGTTTGTGTATTGCAGACTTTTTCGCACCTAAAGAAACAGGAGTAATTGATGTTTTTCCCATGCAAGCCGTGACAATGGGGGAAATTGCCACCGAATTCGCGCAAAAGCTATTCTCAAATAATGAATACACCGATTATCTGTATTTTCACGGAATAGCCGTCCAAATGGCAGAAGCTCTAGCCGAGTGGACACACGCCCGAATCCGGTGTGAATTGGGCTTTGGAAGCGAAGATCCTGATAATATTCGTGATATGTTAGCCCAGAGGTATCGCGGAAGCCGGTATAGCTTTGGATACCCAGCTTGTCCCAACATTCCAGATCAATATAAGCAACTGGAATTATTGGGAACAAATAGGATTAATTTGTACATGGATGAAAGCGAGCAGATTTATCCCGAACAAAGTACCACAGCGATTATTACATATCATCCCGTAGCTAAATATTTTAGTGCGTAAACTTCACCCCTCTCCTTAACAAGGAGGGGGGAAATAAACTTAAAAAATTAATAATAAATAAATGTCAGCTAGAGATATATTTCACGAAGCAGTTAAAAATGCACTACAAAAAGAAGAATGGTTAATTACAGATGACCCATTGGAAATAAAATTTGAAGAAGTTACGCTTAAAATTGACTTAGGTGCAGAAAGATTGATAGCACCAGAAAAAGAAGGTGAAAAAATAGCTGTTGAGATAAAAAGCTTTGCTAGTAACTCTGCTGTCAGTGATTTTCATACAGCTTTAGGATAATTTTTAAATTATAAAATAGTATTAGAAGAAAATGAACCAGAACGTCAGCTATTTTTAGCCGTTCCAATCGATGCTTATGAAACATTTTTTAGAACGAGACTTGCACAAATCGCAGTACAAAGACATCAGTTAAAACTAATCATATATGAACCAGCTATGGAGGTAATTGTAAAATGGCAAATCTAGAGCATTTTCGGCAATCAATTCAAACGATTTTAACTAAACACGGTAGTTCAAAACCGAAGCATGAAGATGTAGAAAAAGAATTAATTTTCGATACAATACACGACCATTATCAGTTGATGTATGTAGGTTGGAATGGTTTGAAGCGGGTTTATCATAGCATGATGCATTTTGATATTAAAGATGGTAAAATCTGGATTCAGCAGAATATGACGGATGTTGATTTAGCGCAAGAACTCTTAGATTTAGGAGTTGAAAAAGAAGATATTGTGCTGGGATTGCAGCCACCTTATAAGCGTCCTTATACGGGATATGGTGTAGCTTAGATTTAAAAATATTAAAACTTAAATTAGTAATTGAAACCGTAGCTACAAAAGTAAAATGATTGATTATATGTAGTCCACGCACCATACGGTTCAAAGTTTGTGTAGTACGGTTTCAAGCACTAAAATCATATTTTTATCTTCAATTTTCCAATGCTTTGGAGAGGAAAAATTATATAAAAAATCTCAGCAAAACTTTGATTTAACTTGATAAGTCATAGATTGAGTATCAATAGCTCGATAAGTATTGGTAAACTTGTAAACTGAAAGGATAGGGTCATCAGTCCAAGGCATAGGTGTATTTTGTAACTTTTTGTAAAATATGTTTTGTCTTTCGGCAGCGAACCGCCAGTAAGTATCAAATACAACCGTTGGCTTGGCTGGTAGACGTGATGAAATTATTGTAGGTGTAGCCTTATTTGGCTTTTCCCCAAATTTACCAAGTTCTAAACTAAGTTGTAGATTTTGTCCGTCTTTTTGTTTAGTAGCTTTGTGAGATTTAATTGCCATATTACTTGCCTTAAAAGCATCTACTCTATATAAGATGAATGCTTATAAGCTTAACTGTCATGGTAATTAATCACAATTGTTTTTACCTACAAGATGATTTTTTTAGCGAACAAAATACTTCACTTTATGAATTCGTTTTTGACGGTACAATTTGACGAACTTTTGCTTCTAAACTTTTCAGGTCTCTTTTTGCAACTTTATCCAACTTTGCGACACCGACAAAACAGTTCATCCGCTCAAATTGAAGTCCCATTTCACCAGCCATAAAATGACCCAAGTTACAAAGACCTAAATAATTACCATATGCTTTCTCCAATATCTGTTGAGTTGCGTAAAAAGCATTAAGTACTAAGGTTTTATCCTTATTATTTGGCACAAAGCTGATATGTCCTAAACAAGGAAAGCCTAACTGTGCATTCCGAACGTGGTCTCGCGCTGGGTCGAAGATAGATGCTTGAAACATACTTCTTCTAGCTTCAGGACGTGATTTATACTCAGAAATAATATGTTCGAGTTGATTGCCATTGTGAGCTTCACAATTAAAGGCGATAAGTCTTTCAAAATAAAGACAAGGGCGGTATTTGTTTTCAACGCTTTTGATGTTCGGAAGGTCATCAATATAGTTGCTAAAGAATTCTTGACGATTATCCTTAAAAAGTTTCCACATATAACTAGGAAAAATTGTTTCGGAGACTTTACTAACTGTCTTTTGATTATGAGCCGCAAGACATTCATCCAAAGTCTTTATAATAGCTTTATCTTCATCTAGAAGTCCATTGTTAAACCCAGTTAATGTAATAACTAATGGTGAAATTTCTGTACAACGATTGTCGAATAAATGTAAAAATATACGACCCCAAGCGTGAGATAAGTTAGTTTCTTCAATCAAAACAGGCGCTTTACTATTCATTTTTGTACTCCAAAATATTTCTATCATTACTTAGATAGGCTCACTAAAAATTTGATATTTACTTGTAAATCACAAAATATTTCTACAGCACAAGGAACGCTGTAGCTTCTATTAATGAAGCTTGCTGCTATCAATTATTAGTACAAAGCTTAATTAATCATTCTACTAACTAGATTAAAAATATAGTTGAAAAGTTCCCTTCACTAATCATTAATTTAATCAAAGAATATGTTGAAATTTATATATACTTACATAGGCTAAATAGCTTAATCATTATAAAATTTTGATGAAAAAATATTTTGTTAATTGTTGTGATTTAATACAGATATAGCAGTGATTCAAATCACACAACTTTACTTAATTAATGTTTGCTATAAATTAAATTTAGTTATCTCACCTTCAATGACAACCCAAAAACCAAAAACCTATTAACAATCAACTTTCTCAAACGAATGTTCACATCCTTAATTTTTATCTATCTATCCTTCGCTATCTATATCTATTTCCAAGCAGACAGCATGATTTTCCTTCCCCCACCGTCTACCTATCAAGATACTAATGAAATAATCAAACTAAACAGCGAAGATGGAACTAAGCTTTCTGCAATTCACCTATTAAATACCAAAGCTAAATACACAGTCCTTTATGCTCACGGAAACGCATCAGATTTAGGTACAATTAGACCGAAATTAGAACAATTAAAAACTATTGGTTTCAGCGTCTTTGCTTATGATTATCGCGGTTATGGAACTAGTGAAGGAAAACCTTCAGAAAAGAATGCTTATAAAGATATTGATACAGCGTACAATTATTTAACGCAAAAATTAAACATACCACCCCAACAAATCATAGTATTTGGACGTTCCGTTGGTGGAGGTTCAGCAATAGATTTAGCCGCTCGAAAACCAGTTGCTGGTTTAATTACCGAAAGTACTTTTATTTCTGCATTTAGAGTTAAAGTTCCTTTTCCACTTCTACCCTTTGATCGATTTCCCAATTTAGAAAAAATCAAAAGAGTAAAATGTCCGGTATTAATAATGCATGGGAAAGTTGACGATATTGTTCCTTTTTATCACAGCGAAACATTATTTGAGCAAGCACCTCCACCAAAACTTTCTTTATGGATAGAAGAAGCAAATCATAATGATTTTACCTATGTAGCAGGAGAAAGATATGTAAAAATTTTAAAAGAGTTTATGGAGTTAGTGGATCAACACATAAATACACAACTTTAACTTAAAAATTCTAAACAATAAATATATCAAAAATTGCCTAATAATAATTCATAAAAATCATCAATAATTAGTCAATTTTAATTGTTCTGAATGTACAATTCTTAACGAAAGCATTCTTATTCTTATTCAGGTTTCCAGGCTCAACTTGGGAACTGGGAACCGTTTCAAATCTCTTAATTGTTCCTTGTTTACAAAAATGTAATATTAAACGATAGTATATACTCCTTTTCAATTAACTTTTATGAAATATACTAATTACAATTGGATTGATCAAACTTGTAAACATTCTTTTTTATTGATTCGTAGTTTAAACAACAAAGAGGAGAATTATCAATGGCAAAAATGTCCAAACTCTGATTTTGTGTTTTAAAATTATTCTGTGTAATAGTTGATTCTTAAACTTTATCAACTAATAATTCAATATATTAAGTTTCTTATAACAGTTGTGTCATGTTGTAAGTTAATACCGGACATTACTGTTTAAATTGTGTATCCTGAAAAAACTAATGAAATTTTTCATCAACGCAGGTCTAATGACTCCTAAAATCATGCGTCAACTTTGGTCAGTAGTCGAACAAACTCAAACCATGACATTATTGCAGATGGATGATGCAAGCTTGGTTAATTTGTTGGTAAAACAAACAAAAAACCAAGCATCGCTAGATTGTCAAGAAGCCGATTTTCTGTGCGATTACATTCAATCCCGACTTCCTCTGATTCGTGATATAGCTCATGAACGTCAATACAATTTACAATCAACGTTCAATTGAGCAACAAATTGTCAAAATATCATCGCTTCTTGCTCAAAAGCAACCACATATAACTTTTGACAAACAGCCCATACTACATTTATCCAAAATAATTAGCGATCGCCTTGAGGTAGATATCCGGATACCAAACAATCAGAACCTACAATTCTCATCTCTACACGTTCCAAATCGAGCGCTTGAGTCATTGTAGTAAAGCCCAAATCACCTACTGGTGTGGGAGCATTATTCCCACCGATAATTTTCGGAGCGATAAATGCGAGAACTTTTTGTACTGCTCTTGACGCGATCGCACTTGCAGCTAAGATTCCTCCACATTCCCATAGTACGCTACAAAAACCCTTGTCATATAAATAAGTCATGGCTTTATCGGGTGTGAGTGGTGATAATTCCACCACTTCTACACCTTGTTTTCGTAAAAATTCTTGCAAGTCAGGGTTTGCTCCAGGTTCTGTTAAAACAACAGTAGGGGCTTCCTGAATTTGCCATAGATGTGCTGTGGAAGGTAAATCAAGACTGCGGCTCATAACCACACGTAAGGGATTGTGCGCTCCTAACAAACGAGAAGTAAGACGGGGATTATCTTGACGTACTGTATTTCCCCCAACTACCACAGCATCGCATTGAGCCCTTAACTCTTTAACCGTATTGCGGGCATCTTGATTAGTTACCCAAACACTATGTCCTGTACTAGTAGCAATTTTACCATCCAAAGTCATAGCGTACTTCAAAATACCCAAAGGCTTTTTATAAAGAATACGATGAATAAACCCTTCATTTAACTTGCGACAAGCTTCTTCTTCTACTCCCGAAACTACTTCTATCCCAGCAGAGCGTAAACGGTCAATTCCACCTCCTGCAACCAATGGATTGGGATCAACCATACCCACCACCACTTTTGCCACACCTGCAGCTACCAAAGCCTCGGAACAGGGGGGAGTACGTCCGTAATGATTGCAAGGCTCTAAACTCACGTAAATCGTAGCTCCACGAGCATTATCCCCAGCAGCTTTGAGTGCAAAAACTTCAGCATGAGGTTCACCAGCTTTCGGATGAAAGCCTTCTCCAATAATTTCACCATCTTTAACAATTACCGCCCCTACCATTGGATTTGGTGAAGTCAGTCCCAAAGCGCGACGAGCCAGTTCCAAACAGCGCCGCATCATCGCCCGATCAAACTCACTTCCTACCGCTTTGACTGGGGATTGTAACTCAAATTCGGCTTCTTTTTCCTTATGGGTATTAGATATCAACTTATCTGCACTAGGATTGGCAGGAGAATTATTCATAATCAAAAGGGAACTTGTGTGAATATTTTTGTATGAATATAGTCAATTTCCCATTTAGAGACGGGAAACCGTTTTTTCAATTCGGTAAGAAGAATAAATTGGCAATTGCATTAACTTCTTGCATCCATATTGCCAGAGCCAGCACAATAAATTCCAATAAAATATTCCAATAAAATATTCCAATAAAAAAGCAGGAAAGAATCAATCAGTCAAAACTGTGATTCCTTCCTACTTGGATAAGAGATGGGGGGATGGGGAGACAAGGGGAAATAAATAATAACTGTCAACTCCTAACTCCTAACTCCTAACTCCTAACTCCTAACTCCTAACTCCTAACTCCTAACTCCTAACTCAACTCAACTCTAAGC
>JAAUSO010000013.1 GCA_012033205.1 Richelia sp. SL_2_1
ACTCACCCCTTCCCCTCCTCCTTACTGAAGGAGAGGGGTTAAGAGGGCGGGGTGGAGGTAAAATTTGTATTCCACTCAAGTGAAAACCCCTACTATTGATAAAAATTGTAAATATCCCCAATTCTATAGTTCAGATAAACTATAATACATTTGTTCTACTTTATCCGAGGTGAGAATTATGACAGTTAAACCGATTCCCGAAGGCTATCGCACTGTGACACCGTACCTGATTGTAGAAGGAGCAGAAAGGCTAATCGAGTTTCTCTCTTCAGGGTTTGCAGCTACGGAAATTTGTCGTGTCATGCACCCAGATGGCTCTATTATGCACGCTGAGGTGAAAATTGGCGACTCATTCATTATGATGGGTGAAGCCAGAGAGGATTTTCAGGCAATGCCGAGTATGATTCACCTGTATGTTGAGAATGCCGACGCAACTTATGAGCGTGCAATCCAAGCAGGTGCGACTTCAGTGATGGAGCCAAAAGATGAATTCTATGGAGATAGAGCGGCGGGGGTGAAAGATCCAACTGGAGGTTTTGGTGGATTGCAACTCATCAAGAAGATGTTTCACCCGAAGAACTTGAAAAGCGACGAGATAAGGTATGTTTTACTGGCAAATAATAAGTGTGGGTGAGTCGTTCGGAATTAATATCGATGCGTAAACATCTTGACTCAAACTTCGGAGGAAATTATGGTAGCGATAAACAACACAACGACTGATGAAGCTGAAATTCGCCAGATAATAGATAATTGGGTTGAATTCGTTCGTGCTAAGGATATCGATGGGCTAATGTCGCACTACGTAGACGACAGTGTGTTGTTCGACATCATGCCGCCATTAAAACATCAAGGTGCTTCAGCTTATAGACAACTTTGGGAACAGTGTTTTCCCTATTTTCAAGGTGATATTGGCTATGAAATTCGCGACTTGAATATCACAGTTGGTTCCGATGTAGCCTTCAGTCACAGTCTAAATAGGATGAGTGGAACGACAACAAACGGCGAGGAAATTGATAATTGGATGCGGGTGACGGTTTGCTATCAAAAGATTGATGGGAAGTGGATGGTTATACACGACCATGTGTCAGTACCGATTAATATGGAGAATAGCAAAGCCTTATTTGACCTCAAACCGTAGATTTTGCAGAGTATACTTTTGTGTCTTTTTGGAATCATGTTCGTGCGATCGCAGCACTTGTAGCAGCAGCATCACTTGGGATAGCATAGCTGCTTTCCTCCGGGAAGATCGCACTTAGTCAAGGAGTCACAATTTAATAAATAGACTTTTGGGCTGAGAGCGATCGCATAAATATATATACTCGTTTAGTCAAACGATAAAAATATTTTCGCGCACCTATTGACCCTAACGTTACGTGAGGCTTTAGTATCAAATTGTCTGGGAATTTAGATTGAATTGCTAGTGTGAATATAAACATAAAATTGACAAAACATACTGCCATGAAAGTCGGGGAACTTGCCAAACAAGCAGGTATTTCAGTGCGGACTTTGCATTATTACGATGAGATTGGATTGCTTTCTCCAAAGCCCCCGCAAAAGCAATACCACCACCCAAAATCAACTGTCGTCGCTGACCCATATCTGCCCAAATTCCCAGTATCGGCTCAATAATACTACTGACGGTCTTGGGTATGGTTAACAACATCCCGATTTGGGTGTAATTAAGATGTAGGTCGTTGCGAATCAAGGGTAAAGCCGGACTATATACCCCATCAACCAGTTCATCTAATAATTCGATGAGGAGGAAAATTATGGTTAATAAAAATACTTTGTTTGCAGTTTTGTTTTTACCGCGCAATGACATCGTGTATTCTCCTATTTCCAACATTTAGTAACCAACGCAAATCAAAATTGTTGGTTTATTGGTGGAGGAATCCACGTAGTAGGGCTATTGGCGGTTTTTCTAGAAGAACAAAACTGTAAAAGTTTTAATCTAAATCGCCGTTGCGGTGTTTTGCTAGAGGCTTAGCAGGTGGGTATCGTCATAAATACATTTTGGGGTGAAAAGATCACTTGTATTACATTGTAGCATAAGAATGGTTCACACATCAAACTGCGATCGCAACTTTTCCCCGCACTTGACGTTCTTCCAAATAGCGAATTGCCGCAGGAATTTCACTCAATGGGTAGCAGCGATCGATGTAAGGACGAATCATCTCTGCTTCTATCAAATCTTTCAATACAATTAAATCATCTTGATTGGGTTTGGAAACCAGACACTTGACTTTTTTACTGTTAGTTCTGGAAATCCAAGCTCCAAGAAACATTGCCTGGAACAATCGTTTGGTACAACCACCCACGACAACATAGGTACCTGTGGCTGTCAATAAAGGTAAATAGTCAAACGCCGAATTATAGGCGGCAGCATCAAGTATCAAGTCGTAATAGCCCTGATTTAGCTTCGATTTTGCTTGGGTGCGAGGGCAAATGTAATCTGCACCGATTGATTGTACCATTTCGATTTTACTCGTACTGCATACCCCAGTCACCTCAGCCCCGAAAGCCTTGGCAATCTGGACTGCAAACGACCCCACACCACCGGAAGCCCCATTCACCAACACCTTTTGTCCTGACTGAATTTGTCCCGCATCCCGCAGCCCCTGGAGGGCAGCAAGGGCAGAAACGGGAATGGTTCCAGCTTCCTCAAAACTCAAATTAGCTGGTTTCAAGGCGAAAGCAGTTTCAGGGGCACAAACATATTCGGCAAAGGTACCAAAACCAGATTCTGATAAATCTCCAAAAACCATATCCCCAAGTTTAAACTGAGTCACATCCTTACCTACAGCTTCCACTTCCCCTGCAACATCGCAACCCAGGATTTTGATTTGAGGCTTTCGCAGTCCTCCGTAAATCAAGCGACTCAGGAACGGTTTACCCCGCATTAAATGCCAGTCACCTGCGTGAACCCCAGCACCACCAACCCTGACCAACACCTCATTATCCCCCACAACAGGGCGGTCAATTTCCACTAATTTCAACACATCCGGTGAACCATATTCGGATTGGGCGATCGCTTTCATTTTTGCAACTGCTCGATCTATCATTGCTTTTTCTCCATTTGGGGAGGAACTACTCAAGACAGAAACTCCATAATTTTAACTTACACTGTAAGTTAAAAATTACAGTGTAAGTTTGTCAAGATAGTATAGCGAAAAATACACCATCATCCCATAGTATTTATGCAAGACGGTGAAATGGCGAAGAGAGACAACCCAGAGCCAATACCCCAACTACCATTGAGCCGGGAACGGGTATTAGATGCTGCACTCAGCATGGCTGACAGGGAGGGAATTAAGGCGCTCTCGATGCGAAAACTTGCCCAGGAACTGGGTGTCAAGGCGATGTCCCTGTACAATCATGTCACCAATAAGGACGATATTTTGGATGGCATTGTTGATATTGTAATTAGTGAGATTGAGAGACCAGACCTCGGACTCGACTGGAAGATAGCTATGCGACGGCGATCGATTTCAGCTCACGCTGTTTTGCTGCGTCACCCTTGGATGATAACAACGATGGTATCGCGGGTAAATAAAGGAGCGGCAATGTTACACTACGTTGATGCAACCTTGGGTTGTCTAAACGAAGCGGGCTTTTCCTTGGAGATGGCAGATTATGCATGGAATGCGATCGACAGTCACATTTACGGATTTACGCTGCAAGAATTGAATTTTCCCTTTGAGCCAGGGGAGTATGCACAAAAGGCGAAGAATTATATTTCGCTCATCCCCGTAAATCGCTACCCCTACCTCAATCAACTTGCCCACTACGTGATGGAGGGACGTTATAACGGTATTTATGATTTTGAATTTGGGCTGGATTTAATTCTCGATGGGCTTGATCGGTTACGGAAAAATACTCCATAATAGGTAGTCCCGATGAAAAACAATTTACACCACCAATTGTCTAAGCTTTAATAGTTCTAGTTTACATAGTCAAATATATTCAAACCACTACAACTAGGTTTAAGCAACACCCTTTTGATCACGGACACGACAGAACAAAGGTGTTATTCGCCTTGGATGTACTACCAGACATCCCCTATCCCTCTCTATAATTCCTTGCAAGCAAGAAAATAAGTTTGGGATTACTTTTCTACCAATATTGAACGCCCCATTGACATCGGCATGGATTTTAAAACCATCTTTACTTACATAGGTAGCACGCTTGATTCTCGATCCAGAGAATTGATGTTTTACTTTATTGTTAGGGTCAAATGTTGGGATGGTATCCCAATCAATTGATGAAGCCTTACTCGTGTAGGATTCTTCACCAACCTTAACGATGATGCCGACTCTTTCTAATTTATAAGTCAACATTTCAAGAAAACGAGCGTGAGGTATTTGGGTAAATGATTGATTATTGCGTTTACCAATATTTAAATTAGTTTTCCATTGTTCGTTTTTACCTATCGCTACTTCTGTTACTCCAAGTGCCACAAATTGCTCAACAATCATGGCTGTCAATTGCTGCAAGTAAGAATCAACAAAATTATTGCGATTCCTAACAATGTTATGAATCCTCATAGATGTGCGAGTTCTTGAAGGCAAGAAACCTTGTAAATGTGCCAATTGCTTATTATAGAATTGGTTAGCTGATTTTAATGGTTTCCCGTTTAAAGCAATTGGTTGTATTGTTGGGTCGCTCAAAACTATTGTGGCTAAATTGTCTAATCCAATATCTATCGCCGCAGCTAGATTTGGATTGAGACTACAGAATAATTTACCTTTATCAGGCACTTCGTAAACTATTTCTATTACAAAACAACCTGTTTTTGGGACTATTCTCACTTCGCATAAATCACTATATTTTAGACCCGGTTTCACAGGTATTCTAATCGGTGACATCGAAGGAACGATATACCCACCGAAAAATTCCTTTTTACCAACTGCTTGGTAGTTGAATTTAACTAAATTATTTTTATTTTGTATAAAATTCGGTTGTTTTGGCTTACCAGTAAATTTAATTGGGTCTAGTTTATATGCTCCCATTGCTTTAAAGTATGCTTGCCAGGAATCCGCATTCTGTTTTAAAACAAGTTGTGCTACCTTAGCCGGCATTGATTTGTAATTGGAGTCCAACTTAAACTTTGAATCTAATTTTACTTGTGAGTGCACTCCCCATCCATACAAAAAACTTTGACGTTGGGTAAATTGAACTGTGTTGTAAAGGTTCTTTGAGTACACAGTTATCGAGTCGCAGTAATCAAACCATTCGTGCCCTCGCTTAATTACGTGTTTTTCGACATTTTGCATAAAACTTAAGCGCAATTAATTTTTCTACCTTGCGTTCCAATCTAACATGCTTGAATATACTTGACTATATTAGTCTATATTTTTATTCAAGTTATTACATACTTCTTCCCACTGCCGCTCATCTCAAAGAGATGGTTCTGTGCCGACTGCTCGACTTAGAAGTCAGAAATGGTGGTAATCATAGCTTTTTAAAATATCTAGCAACAGGCAATAGTCCAAAGCCAGCTTTTTCATAGGTATGACGTGCTGGAGCATGACCAGAATCGGCTCCAGTTTCCACCATCGCAACAGCCATTCCCGCATTTTTCATCCAATCGAGGGCAAATTCTATCAAAGCAGAACCAATACCGCGACCTTGAAAATCTGGATCGACCGCAACCATATATATTTCACCCATACTGCTTTCCCTATCGAGTTTGACTGCAATAAAACCCACAGTTAAACCAGCATCAATTGCAACCCACACATGAGTATCTTCCGCAGCACACACCTCCTCAACTGCTTTTTGCTGATTAATCGACCAACCACCGGGGTAAAAATGCTCGTATATCTCGGTATCCAAGGCTTTCTGAATCGAGTCAAACACCGGAGACCAAGCTCGTAGGGAAAGGTTGACAATCGCGTCAAGTTGCTGGGAACTGTAGGTTTCAATCTGCATTGCCAGAAATACTCCAAGGGATAAAGCTCTCCAATATTGTAATATATGTAGTACAAAATACTTAGAAAGTTTCGATAAATGCATTAGTTTTGGCTATATTATAATCGCTCGGCAATGTGCCAACTCCCACTGTGCCTACAATCAAAGGGGAAACTTGCAACACTCCAGAAAATGCACCAATATCGCGATCGAACTGGGCTTTCCTCTGGATAAACGATAAAATAAGCGGAATATCATTGCGGTTTGCGGGTCTGATTTTCATTTGCTGAGTGGTTTTCCTTTCCATGAAAAAAAACACATTTATTACCGTTATAACTATTGCCTTAGTGGGAGTGCTGTTGACATCATGCAAACCGATACAGACACTAGAACGCTCTGCTGTTCAAACACCGGCTCAATCTATCGCTCAGACAAACAATCTTGGCATCGGCGATCGCGATCGTATACTGACTGTGGGAGGTTTGAAACGCACTTATCTAGTCCACGTTCCGAACTCCTATGACGGCAACAAGCCTTATCCAGTCGTGCTTGCGTTTCACGGTGGTGGCAGCGATGCCAAACAGTTGGTTTTTTATTCGGGACTCAATAAAACGGCAGACACAGAGAATTTTATTGCAGTCTATCCGAATGGCACGGGTGAGACGATTCAAGGGTATTGAGTATTCAATTGGAATGGCGGTTCCCGTCAACCGGGTGGGACTGATCCGAATCTTACCAAAGTTGACGACGTAGAATTTACCAAAGCACTGTTGAACGATCTCGCCACTGTGGTGAAGATCGATGAAAAACGTATCTATGCTACCGGACTATCGGCGGGAGGCATTATGACCTATCGTCTGGCTTCGGAGCTATCTGACCGCATTGCCGCCATCGCACCGATTGCCAGCGTGATGGGAACGGAGAGGAGCAATCCGCAACGACCCGTCTCAGTGATTCACTTCCACGGCACGAAAGACGAGGCTGTGCCATTTGATGGCGGAAAAGGCAAGCTGGATCAATCAGGAACGAATTTTTACTCGGTGGAATACTCAATTCAATCATGGGTGAAAGCGAACGACTGCAAGACGCAGCCGATTGTAAAAGCTTTGCCGGATAAGACGGACGACGGCACTAAAGTTATTCGCAAAACTTACGGCGGTGGAAAGGAAGATTCCGAAGTCGTGCTGATTGAAATCGAAGGCGGTGGACACACTTGGCCGGGACGCAAAACCTTACCGGGGTTTGAGATACTGGGTAAATCAACCAAAGACATTTTGGCAAATGATTTGATGTGGGAGTTCTTCCAAAAACACCCGATGCAATGAAGAGACAGCCGCGATGTACTTGTGAAAGTGACAGAATGTATCAAAATAGCGATCGCTTGTTGGCAGAATTATTTTGAACAAAAAAGGAACTAGCAAAGAAGGATATTGAAGACTTTTTAAGCTGTCCTAGGGATAAAGCTATTGTCCTGACTTGGTTTACTACATTCAACTTCCACCGAAGAATGAGTTTCCACCCAAACTACAGCACCACAACTCAAAGGTTTTTCCGGTCGATAAACGATTTCACACGGACCATTGATCTTCACTGAAAAACCGTAAATATTCCGATCGCGGTTTTTAACTGTAATTACGGGAAGTGATTTTTTTTGTTTGAGATTTTGTTGAATTCTCTGCTTATTTACATGAATTTTCGTTTTTGCTGGATTCCTCATACACCATTTGGCTTTTGGACCCCGACTACCCCGACTAATAATCGGATTTCCTTCAAATAAGGGTATTATCCAATTTTTTCCAGCTTTATAAGCTCCTTTAACTCTACCTTGAGCAATTAAATGGCGCATTCTAGAGGTTGAAATATTCAAAATTTCTGCTGCTTGACTAGTACTTACGTACATAATGGAAAAACTATTGCGATTGAAACTTAGTTTATCAGTTCTAGTAGTACATTTTCCTTTCAGGAAGAAAAATAATTTGAAGCTTCCCCTGCCTAAAGGCGAGGGGATTTCTGAAGAGTCCACAAATAGACTTTCTTAGGCGCACTTAACGAGCCTCTACCGATTCTGGCTAAATCAAATTTAGCCATCACCGCTACTTTACGGATTATATTTGCAGCCCCATTACAGTCTGCATTTATTTTGATTCCTGTTCCAGTTTTGAACAAACCACGATTTGTTCTTGCACCTGAACTTTTCCACCCTTCGGGTTTTGCACCAAATTTAGGTAGAACATCATTATCTAGAAACGATGTTTTGGAGGTATAGCTTTCCTCAGTTTCAATAAATTCAATTCCGTGTTGTTCACACAACTGTTCAATACGATTTTTTAGTTTTGCAGTAGGGATTTGAACAAACTTCTGATTAGTCTTTGCTCCCATATTTGCGCTGTCTTTTTGACCCTGGTTCCAGCCGAACACTATTGAACCAATTTGATTGTCGATGCAGTGGTTAATAACTATCCTTGCCGCTTTATTAATCGCATCACGCATCTGACGATTACGCTTTTCTGTCAATGCTGCAAGCCTGTTAGACCAAAAGCCTTGGGGTTTGTTCTCTTTGATTTTGGCGACTGATTTGTTGTACCACTGGTTCAGCGAGGGGCTTCAGACCCATTGTTTTCGGTGAAAATTGCAATTTGGATCAAGATTGAGTATTCCCACATTGTCAACAAGGCTGACAATTGGGAGTGTTAAACTTGGTAAGTAGTGGAAGGTAAGACCGCTCTAGGAGAAAACGATTATATTACCGTGATGACCTCTAATAGCGCGATCGCTTACAATATCCAAAACCTCACAAAATGTTATTCTCAGCACTCAAAACCTGTTAATCACGATATATGTTTTAGAGTTGTATTTTGCTCCTGAGAAACCTCCCTATTTGGTAGATGGTTTGATTTCCCATCAAATCGCACCCGGACATTGGCGAATCTTACTGTCCTGGGAACAGGTGAAAGTTGCAAGCTGCTTTTCCCACTAATTCGCAGGTTGGGAATAAAACCCGTTGTCATCACTTGCAACCCAGAGAATATCCCCTCCCTCCGCTAAGACGATCAAATCAATCGGTGTCCAACTATCGTCGTTCTAAAAGCTTGCCGAGAGCTTCAACGCCCTGCCGCCAACCATCTTCCATACCACTTGCAACCATACCGTCACGGTCTTTCTGGCTCATTGCCGTACTATGGGTACGAATCTCCGTCGTGTGTTCGTCAATGGCTACAAACTCGGCTTTTTCCAGCATGACATGCCCACGTTCCGGCATCCCCAAGAATTCAAATGTCTGCACAATCCGTTCATCCTTGGTGACTTCGTGAAAACAGCCAGTGAACTCATACTCGTTACCATCTTCCGATCGCTCGGCAATGTGCCAACTCCCACCGTGCCTACAATCAAAGTGGTAGACCTTCATCGGATTACCGCGACACCACCAATTGGCAAAAAGTTCCTCTTTTGTATACGCTTCAAATACCTTTGCTAACGGTGCGTTAATTGTGACGGTGCCCAGGATATTTTGTGAATTTTCTGGAACTGTTACTTTCAGATGAGCCATACTTTTATCCTCCGACTTTGTTACTTGTCTTCTAGTAGTTTCTCCAAAGCATCGAAGCGATCGCTCCATACTTTTTCATACTCGCTGAGGTACGAGAAGGCTACTTCGATCGCTTTCGGTTGAATCTGAATCACTTTCTCCTTCTTCCTTCGACACTTGGTAATAAGTCCTGCTTTTTCCAATACACTAATGTGCTTTGCGATCGCGGCAAAGGACATTGTATAGGATGCCGCTAATTCACTGATTGTATGCTCTGCTATCGATACCCGCTTCAGGATGTCTCGTCGAGTTGTGTCGGCGAGCGCAGCGAAAATTCGGTCGAGGGCAACAGTTGATTCAACCATATAGTTGAATGATAGTCTATAATTACAGAACATGTCAAATAAGCTGTTCGGCGTTTAAACTGGAATTTTTGAGCGCTGGACTCCTTGCTGTATCGAGTTTGATCGATTTAAGACAACACAGCTTATCCTGCTCGCTATCCCAATACGATCGCTAATAATGCCGATGCTGCCAATGCTGCGATCGTCCGCACATGATTCCAGAATGTCCAGTCAGTCAAATACTTAGCCCATAAATTTGCACCTTCGGGACTATCTGGTTTGACGATCGCTAACCCATGATTCAACGGTACATTGAAAGCGATCGTCACTCCGAATGTACCAATCACATAGAGTAAACTACCAACAAGTAAATAGATCGCATTGTGTTGCTGCCACTCGAACAGTGAGAAAATAACCAGAAGAATGCAAGCCAAAGCCGTTCCCAGAAAAACGGTCATAAACCACGGATTAATCACCGTGATGTTAATAGCCTGCATGGCAGCAATACCTTCTGCTGGTGGTCGTTGAGCCAGAGCCTTCATCACAAAAGTGGAAAACGCGAAGAAAACGCCTGCAATCAATCCGCAGCCGAGTGCTGTAAAAAGTTTGAATGCGAAAGATAAATTAACACCATTCAGCGTCAGAAAAGTCGCCATCGTTAGTTTAGCCATCTCCATCTCCTTAATCTGCGGATTCATAAAAGTGCCGTATCACTCACTGTCGGCAAAAGTTATACCAGGCTCGAAGCGAAAGACTAAATTAGTATTATTGTAATTTGCTGTATTATAATTTGTATTACGGCAAAATATTTTTGTGTGGTTTCATGTCTGAAGATTGCGATCGTAAAGCCCTAACAAACCGTGCTGTAGCTGCATCGATAGCTGTTGCTAGCACGCATTGTATAACCGTTGAGGAGCCAAAAATACTGGCAGATGCCTATTCGGTGCGCGTCCACCTCCAACCTGCTCCTATTGTCGTCCGTGTCAGTACGCTTACCCCGATATTACGTTATCCCATCGCATCTTGGCTGTTACGCGAGCTAGCAGTTTCAGAATTTTTGGCGGCAAAAACGCTCCCGTTGTTCCACCAAGCGACCTTTTGCCGTTTGGTGTACACAGTCACGATAGATTATTTATGACGTTTTGGCAGTATGTTCCACGGGTATCGGATGCTATACCTGATTCGGAAACGGTGGGAAAAATGCTTGCCGAATTGCACGGGGTTTTAAAAGAATATCCTGGTGAATTGCCGCTTTTAGCACCACCATTCAACGATATTCCACGGGGAATTGAACGTTTGCAACAGGTTGGGAATATTTTGAGTGACGAGGATTTACGGTTATTGAGAGAAACTTACGATACATCGATTGGTCAATTCAAAAATTCAAGCGTGCCGTTACAACCATTACATGGAGATGCCCATGCTTATAATTTGATTCCTACAGCGAAAGGCTTGCTATGGAATGATTTTGAGGATACTTGCATGGGTTCGGTTAGTTGGGATTTGGTTAATCTTGATGATACCGGGAAGAAAGCCTACGGTGATATTCCTGATTTTGAGATGTTGGAAATATACCAAACACTACGAAAAATTCATGGGATTGTCTGGGTATTTTCGCTATCAGCGGAGTTTCCCGATTGGATTGAATATGCTCAAACGATGCTGAATCAGTTGCGTGGCGATCGATAAAAAATATTATTTGATTTTACTTTCAAGACAATATCGCCAAACCAAAATAAATTCCGTTATTTGGTAGTCACGCAGCTTTGCATCGATTTGTAATACCAATTTAAAAAAGGAATGTGGCAGATAGATTTGGGAAAACATTACTATGTGAGCGTTTTATAATCCAAAATCCAAAATCCTTAACTCACTATCAAACAGAAAACGCAATTGGGAATTATCCAACTGAGCGATTTGTGAACTAAGGTTAAAATATCTGTTTTTTCTCAGTTCTATCTGATTCTTAAGCATTTTTTTTAACTATAAATTTTCTAGATATAATCCTTCTTAAGATGAGTGATTTTTAATAAACCTTGTTTAGAATCAAGTATTATCCGTTGTGTTGTTTTACTATACCAACTTAACTAATTACCTCCAGAGACTATCGTACTGCCATAATCCAAGTCCATCCAATGAAAAAGACTTGCAAGGGTATGCGGAACAATAGATAAAGTGGTCCATTTTCATTGCCACCAAAATCCACAGAATTTATTGCTGCATAAACGTTGGACGGAAAGACACAAATTAAAAATACAATTATAAATATTCCTGTTAGTCGAGAGTATTTTGGCAGCAACAAACCAACTGCAAAAAATATTTAAATAATGCCAGTTATATAGATGATTAAATACCGAAAAGGTACAAAATTAGGTAACATTTGTACCATTCCATCATCTAGTAAGAAGTGACTGATTCCAGCAAATAAAAGCATCGCAGCTAAAGCAATTCGTCCACAGAGACGATAGTTAATAGGTTGTTGATTAAAAAAGATAAGTCTGACCAAAATTGCGAAAGCAAAGGTGGATAACAAAGTAATCAAGGTTGCCATATTATTGCTACCTTCTGCTAAGTTTTTAGAGAATGTTTTATTAATGACTTATTGATATTTTAGCTAGTATTTGCTCTGAGTTTATGATATCGGTTGCAATTGTTTAGATTAAATTAGTAATTAAGTATAAAATATTTCAAATCAGATGGGAAAAACTACGATTTATCATAATTATGTTCCACAATCACCATTATCCCAGTTCGTCAAATTTTTCTGGTCGAGCGAAGGTGACAGTTTAGCTTCATCACAAGTAAAATTGCTACCAATTGGGTCAATGGAATTGGTCATAAATCTCGATTCTGAAATCATACCATTGTTCGATCGCACTAGTGGAGAACGGTGTGGTAGTACAAGTAGCATCAGAATATGTGGAATTCAATCCCAAAGCTTTGTCATCGACAACCACAGTCAAATATCGGTTATTGGTGTGCGTTTTAAACCAGGTGGTACTGTTCCATTTTTTCAAATTTCCACCAAAGAATTACACAACCAAGTCATATCTTTGGAGGAATTATGGAATTTTCATGCTGAACAATTACGGGAAAATTTGCTCAAAGCTCCCACAATAAAAACTCGCTTTCTAGTTTTGGAAAATTTTCTTTTCAGGATGATGCAATCACAGGAATCGCATCCAATTGTTGATTTTGCATTATGTGAATTTCAAAAATCACCGATACCTACGGTTAATGAGGTGACAAACAAAATTGGCATTAGTAACCGTTATTTTGGACAATTATTTTCTGATGTTGTGGGATTGACTCCTAAGTTATTTTGTCGCATTCAACGCTTACGACGAGTGCTTATCCTGTTGGCTGAAAAAACAACCATTGATTGGGATGATATTGGTTTAAGTTGTGGTTATTTCGATCAAGCACATTTTATTCACGATTTTCGTAGTTTTGCTGGTTGTACCCCTACAGAGTATCTCAAACAGCGAGGATTGTATCCTTGTCATATCTTGCTACCCAATTAAGGTTAGGCAATTTTGAACTGTTCTCACAGTTCAGTATGTGCCATCTAAAAAACTATTGGTCATTTTTTTACAATATTTTTCATAGATGATGCATCATAATTTAACGTGAGTTCGATGTTGATTCCTTTGATTTGGTTTAAATGATAAGGAAACTGTAAAACCTAGATTATTCGTGGGGTTAGGAGTAGGGTTTTTTATGATGATTGTTTGTTACAATCGGGATTTCTCTTAAAACCCCGACTTATGAAGCTATTCGTCGAATTCACGTTAATTTAAGAACCGAGTTAATTGGAAGGTTGTCAACGATGCAATCATTATTAGAATTTTTTGCAGAAAATAAGAATGATGATATTTTTGCTATTGGTAAATACATTGAAATTCACATAACTGAAAACTGGCAAATATTACTAGAAAAACATCATGATAAATTACTGCGTGCATTTGAGCGAGCGGGAGATATGGCTTATGGAGCTTATTTAAATTTCCTTTTTCGACCAGTTCATATTCAGTTAAAACAGATTAATTTATATCCACAACCCAGGTTACCAGGAGATTTTAGTATATCCAGAGAATGGGGTAATAAAGAAGAGACAAACCAACAACGTTGGATGTGGAGTAGCATTAAGTCAACAAAAGGAAATTCGTTAGGTACGATTGTAACGATTATTTTTCACGACCATAATGAGTTTCGTATTTCTCAAAAACCGGGAATTATTGCTTTAGCTCAAACAGATAAAAATGCGGTTGTCGATGCACTTTCGCAACTTTCTAGCGATTTTCAAAAAGCACGGTAATTTCAAATTGAGTATGAAGAATATTTGCGAAATCAAACCTAAAAAGTATATTAAAACTCACGAAAACTCTTTTTTCATTGTCAGTGAATTATCTAATTGACTCACAATTTTAAATCCCAAGCGTTGATAAAGTCGCAGCGCTGGATTTTCTAAAGAAACGCTCAGAAATATTGCCGGATAACGGTTTTTAATATGCTCAAATAAATGCAAAAGTAGTTGATATCTCAAATTTTATTCAAGTCTTGTATTGCGGGCATCCCTTCACTTATTCTTTCTCTAAATCGCACTTGCCGATTATCTTTTTGGTTTTGAAAAACAATTGACGAGCATAATAGATACCGCAATTAGTCAGTTTGTGAGACTCCGAACAAATCTTGAGTGGGCGGTCACACTGCGATAGCGAAGCGCTGCTGCAAGCAGATCGCCCACTGATTTTATATAGAATTATTCTCATTATCTAGATTTTTTCCGAAACTTAAATTTCACAACCCTTTACTAGGTAAAGTTTTAGGGTGCTTGTCACCCCGTGAACAAGTTTCCTTTTTCTTGTTTTATACTTCCCCCCCAAATCTCCTAAACTAACATTTCTATCCCCTTATCCCCAGTTCTCCCTACCCTTTCCAACCAGCTAACAAATTCGGATACTTAGTTGGAGTAGAAAATAATCCCCTAAAACCTTGCTGACGCTGTTGTGATGGTTCTTTACTCATGTTCCACAAGGTTTCATAGAAGAAGAAAGATACTCCGGCAAAATTGCGATCGCGAACTTGTTTCACCTGTGCTTTAATTTGTTCTACGGGTACGTGTTTATTTTTTAAGCCACTGATAATACCGATACTGGTAGGAATATGTTTTTTAGCAGCGATGACTTCCGGGTATTGCAATTCATTCACAAATACCTTCATGTCATCGCGGTAAATTTGAATTACCAAATCTTCGATTAATCCCATACGTTCCCATCTTTGCCAATCTGCTAAAAAGTATTCATAGGAAAATCTTTGAGGATTTGGTGCAACTGAAACAATACAATCTTTTTTAACTGCTTTGATGGCAAAGAATACTTCTTTCATAAAATCAGTAATCTTATCAGCACGCCATTTTAACCATTCTGGGTTTTTATTATCTTTAGGAGGTGCTTTACCGTTATGCTCTTTTTTATATAGCGCTACCGTATAACTATCGTAGCCATACTCCGATGGTAAGCCAAAATGGTCATCAAATTGGATACCATCTATATCATATTTTTGCACCATTTCCACGATTAAATCTTTGATAAATCGCTGTACATCGGGACGAAAAGGATTTAACCAAACGCGATCGTGGATACCTTCTTTTTTAATTTTGCCCCCATCAACGCGATTAGTCAGCCAGTAAGGACGACGCTTTGCTAATTGTGAATCAGCAGGTGCCATAAAGCCAAATTCAAACCAGGGAATTACCTTCAAACCCCTAGCGTGTCCCTCACGTACTGCTTCTTCAAGCATATCGCGTCCTCGAAGTCCTGGTTCGGGATCTACATTAATTCCAATAACACTTGCCGCAACTTTACTGGGATACAAAGTGTAACCCCAATTCCACACCGCCGGATATACAACATTGAAGTTTAATTGTTGAAGTCGCGTCAAAGCATTAGTCAAATTTTCGCGCTTAAATAAAACATCGCTATCAATATTAGTTAACCATACCCCCCGTAATTCCGTTGCTTGGGTTGGCTTGTTAACAATTGGCTGCTGAGGGGTTTTAATCATAATTTGAGCCGGTGCGGGCAAAGAAAACATTACCCCAGCCATCAAAGAAACAGTAAAAATAGCTGTTAGAAAAGCTCTTCTTTGATTGCGTCGCTGACTCAATAAAAATAATTCTATGCAAAACTTAATAATTTTTTTCATCATTTACTGAATACAAAACTCCACAACAATCATGACTAGGATAACCGTTATGATGTTGCATAATTGAGTCACCAGGTAACATTAGCTGACTAAACCTACTAAAATTACTAAATATTATCTTTATAATCTCTTTTTATAGAGTTTCGCTCAATGGAGTTGCTAAACCATCAATACTAACGAGATTTTTCTGCTTATGATATTCTTTAATTCCCTGTTCTCCTTTTTTCTCTGCCCAATTGACTAAAGCTTGTCTGTGTTCTTGATATTCGTACAAAGGTACACCCATGCCGCAAGATGTTTGTACTCGCTCGATATCGGCTACAATTATTTGACGGGTTCCGGGAATTTGCGGAAACTGTGAAGATAAAGATTCCCATTCTGGATTTACAGGTAAAATAGTTTTGCCAATGCCGTAAAGACGTAAAATACAAGGTGGTTCTTGAAAAGCGCAAAACATCAAGGTTATTCGACCATTTTCTTGCAAATGCGCTGATGTTTCATTACCACTTCCTGTTAAATCTAGATAAGCAACTTTGTGTGGTGAAAGAATCCGAAAGCTTTCTAATCCTTTGGGAGAAACATTAACGTGTCCGGTAGAATCTATTGGTGCAGTAGCAACAAAGAAAATCTGTTGGTTTGCAATAAACTTTTGTAATTCTTCGGTGATGGAATCAAATACTTTAGCCATGATTCAGTTATCAGTGATCAGTTATCAGTGATTAATTATCAATGAATATGGCACTTCTTGATTGAGTTAGTTCTCACATATCTAAAAAACGGCTATAACAGAAGTCGGGTTTTTAGGATAAATGTTTATAGTAACAGACAATAGTTATAAAAACCCGACTTCTAACCCCAGGGAAAATAGAGGTTTTACAGTTCCCTGATGATTTAATCAGCAATAATAGAAGGAACGAACATCAAACTCACTTTAAAGGAAAAATAAAGATTTTCATACCCCGTTTTACTCTAAGGGTTTAAATTCATATCTTGCACCATAGAAACCGAACATTAAAATAATTACTAATTGTTTTACTTTGTTTTTACCCGCCTGGGATTGCAAGTCCCAGTATGATAGCACAAGTCCATTAAAATGGACTAAAAATACTACAGGTTTACGTTAGTTATATTTTTTGTTATTTAGCTAATTATTTAGCTAATCATACGGTTCTGTGCAATATATAAGTAAATTGACTGGTAATCCAAAATCTAAAATCTAAAATCTAAAATTCTATGACTAACCGAATTATCTGGATTCATGGTGATTGTCTGAGTCCCAAAAACCCCGCACTGGATGAATACCCGAATACTCCCGCTATTTGGGTTTGGGACGATGCATTATTAAAAGAATGGCAAATTAGTCTCAAGCGGATTACTTTTATTTACGAGTGCTTATTAGAATTACCAGTTGTGATTCGTCGTGGTGATGTAGCTGCGGAAGTTTTAAATTTTGCAAAAGAACATCATGCTAATCAAGTTGTGACTACAGATAGTCCAAGTCCCCGTTTTGATTATATTTGCGATGAAATTGAACGTTCAAAAGAATTAGAAATATTTGAGGTAGAACCATTTTTTGAATACCACGGTTTTATAGATCTTAAGCGTTTTTCTCGTTATTGGAAAGTTGCTGAGAAATATGTATTTGATTAACAGGAGAATAACATTTCACTTCACCAGAGGCTAATTTCATTACTAAATATCGAAATTATTTTGTAGGGACGTTTCATGACACATCCCTACATTAATTTTCAATTTTCTGAATATTTATATAAGATTTATGCAGTTCTATCGAAGTTTTCTTTATATTTAACTTGAGGAGGTGCAAAGGTAATTAAATCATCAGTATTACGTTTAATTGTATTGCAGATAAAATCTAAAGGTAAGTCATTGGGATCATGTCCAAATGGTTCTTCTATTTCCGCTCCAATTTCATTAATTCCTAATAAAACAAAGCTAATAAACCCAACAACTAAACTCGTCCATAGATTTAAACCAGCGACTAATTCCCAAGGAAGCAACAAAAAGTAAATCAATAACAAAACTTTCAAAGTCATTGTATAGATCAAAGGAACAGGTGTTTTTAAAATACGTTCGCATCCACCTAAAATATCTATCATCTCATCAACATCTTGGTGTAACGTATTGAGTTGAAACACATTCAACTGCTCCCGTTCATATTGATTTTGGAGATATTCACTAAGCCATAAAGAAATTTCCAAAGGTGCATGATTTACCTCTAATATTTTTTCGTATTGTGATGATGACATAAACGGGACTAACTCTTCGTTCATTGAATCACGACGTAAATGTAATTTCATCGCAATGGTAAATGCTACAACCAAGCGCATTGCTGCTTCTTTGATACTTTTATCTTTCCAATTTCTTTCTTCAATATATACCCAAATACCTCTAACTAAATTACGCACTACATTCACCTGCGCTCCCCATAATTTACGTCCTTCCCAAAAACGATCGTGAGCGGTATTAGTCCGAAAAGCTAGTAGTAAACTCAGGACGATATTTAAACTAACAATAATATTTTGAATTACTTTATTGTCAGTAAAAATACTAAAATGTCCAAAATAGCTGATAATAGAAACACCAAAACCATATCCGGAACACAACATAATCCAAGGAAGAATTGCCGGAATCATTGCTCCTGCAAGACGAAAAATTACTTGCCACCATTGCAGTTTTTCACCCGTATAAAGATTAAATTTTTCTCCAAATGACCTGGATTTTTTTCGAGAATGATTAGTCTTTTTATTTTGCGGACTGAACCGCACACTTTTTTGATTATTTGTTCTAGAATTGTGATTTTTCTTCTTAAATGGTGCAATCATCTTTTAGTCTCCTTTAATTACATTTAGAGAATTTAATTCAACAAACAATGATTTAGAACTATTGACGATTATGCTTACTCATTCATATTTTTAAAAGTAGCAACTGTTGAAGGAGACATTCGGCTCATATATCGGAATATCCAGTATTTGAAAATACTATCTAAAACCACTGGGAATGTGGCGATAAATAAGAAAACTACACTATGATTTGCTGCAATACCTAAGTGATTCGATATTCCTTCCAAAATTACCTCCCATCCGTGAGGAGAGTGGAAACCGACAAAGATATCGGTTAATAAGATGAGAATGAAGGCTTTAGCACTATCGCTTAAACCATAGACAATATCATTCATAAACGATTTAAGTGCAATTACTCGTTTTTTACTGAATAACATCACCATAGCAAAAGCAAAAATACCAACAAAATCGGCAAACACATTACTAATTGCACTACTACTTTTTTGGCGGTAATCCTTAGCAATTTCTTGCGCTTTATGCTGAACTTTACTTTCAATTACCTCAGTCGAAAGTTGTGGTGCATTATGAATTAGCTTTTCAAATTTTAGACCTTCTTCAAAACTATTTAGTTCATGAAAAGCTTCTTCTTTCATTTCTTCATGGAGAAACATTTGAGATTGATTTGCATCTCTTACTCGTTCTACAATTGGAAAAATTAAGAATTGCTTTGATAAATTTTGAGCTAGTACCGGAACAATTACTAAACTCATCAATAATTGCACAGCCATTCTAGTTTTTATTCTAGAATTACGAAAATTATTGACATATTGCGATTCGGCTTGAGGGTTAAAATCGGTTTTTATTTTGTTAATTGTCCTTCCAATTGACCGAGGAAAAGCGCCAGTTTTGTCAGTAAAATTTTCTGTATTTGCTATAGTTGGAAGATTCGATTCAGGTAAAGCCAATAACGATGGTGATGATTCGGTAATGTCTGTATATTTAGTAATTATCTCCTCAATAAATTTTAACTTGGATACATTTTTACGATTCAAATTACCAAGCATAAAACTACTAACTTGAAATTCTGCTAACCTCATTCTAACTATGGTCAAGTTTTTATCTAAGTCGGCACGTAAAACTGATGATAGAAATTTACTATCATTCACTAATTCGGTTTCTTGTTCAATTTCTTTAATCTTTAAAGCTGAGCGATAAGCATTTTCTAAAGCACGTTCTGGTGTTGTGAAAATTCTTTGGGAACTAAAACGCACATATTGTTTGAGCTTTTCAACTAAGATATATGCTCGCTTACTAGGTAATGTAGAGGTCATAAGAAAATTCCTGTAAATGGTATAGAATCATTAAATGAAACGCACCCTGAAACTCAGCACGATTATTCAATTCGTGAATCATTCGTGTAATTTATCGGAGGTAATTTATCGGCAACAGATTGGGCTGTAACTATTACATCTGTGGGAATGTATCGAGAATCAGTAACATTAACTTCTTGCTGGGGAGATTGTTTTTGAAGTGCATAGTATTTCCCCCCATTGATGACTTTTAAATTAGGAGCATTCATCAAATATCTCTCCTGAATCGGTATTTTTCAATGTGAGTAAAGTTGCTGGAATGATTAACAGTTAACCGTTGGCTATGAATTATTAACGTTTAACTGTCAATCGTCAATCATTAACCTTGTGACGTTATTGCACATTGATTAAAAGTGGGAATATCGGCAATTACTCAACAAAAAAATGATTTTTACCTGAGATATTCCCTATCTCTTTGAGTTTATGGAAAATCCTGTACTTAAGCCCTAATCCTAATAAATTACGCATGCGTCAGATAAGCCCAACTCGTGACATTCTTTGTTGTGATAACTAGTAGCTAATTCAGTATTAACGTGTACTACTGCATTGTTTAGACTTCTCAAGGGATAAGTATCAGTGATGCTGGGTAAATTATTGGCTGCTTCTTGAGTAGTAATCAAAGCACCAGCACTCACATACTTACCATCAGGAATCGTTACTCCCATTACTAAAGCTTGGGGTTCAATCACACAGTTTTTCCCAACTGAAGCGCGGAAAACTAATGCTTGCATTCCCACAAAAGTGTCAGCACCAATAAAAGCTGGTCCGTGTACTTGACACTGATGAGCTAAAGAAACTCGTTCGCTAATATAAACTCCGTAAAATTCACCTTCAACTTCTACTACTGCTTCCCTTACCAATTTGCCGTTAACATGAGTTTCCAGCGCATGTAACACAACACAATCTTGAACATTTACATCGTCTCCAACATAGATGGGTTGACCTTCATCACCCCTGACAGAAGCAGCTGGTGCAACCATCACCCGTTTACCTAAATGCACATTTCCAATTACAGCACCTAGAGGATGGATATAAGCTGTAGAATCAATTTTTGGCTTAATTTCATCATCGTTAAAAGATGTACGAACATTTGTATGAACGTGGATATTTTCAAGTGCAATTACGTTATTCATTCTAGAACCTCTATGTTGTTATTTCTGAGCTTTACACTTCTGAGTTATTAACAATTAATGCAATAACTAGAAGTGTTTTTCGCTTCTGTAATTCATTTAAAACTGTAAAGGTAACAAATCCGGGACAAAAAAAAGACAAAAAGAGGAAATTTTATAGAAATTGTTTTTGACTGTTTTTATTTCAATAAATTAAAATAACTTGAATGGACATAACACAGTTCCCAAGTCCTGTTTAACTCTTAAAAGAATATCTATTAATCTTGCTTATGTTTCTTGCTTCCTTGTTAATTTATTGAATTTCTTGTACAGCAACATATGGCCAGGGACGAAACCTTTACATACAAAGCTTGTCAGCCATATACAACCCAATTATTAGAAAAAACAAATAAAAATCATCCCTTGGATAGAGTACTAATCTCCGCATAGCCATCACATATTATATGTTTATTTTTCTAATGAGGACACTTTAAAAAGTGTCATACTTCCGGTAATTTTCTTTGCTACATCATAGTAGGTTTTCTAACAGAAAAAGGTATAAGATTGGCAAATTTATACTTTTTAGTTAAAAGTTGATAGAGTTGTTAGCAAAAATAATAATTGTGGTAAAAAGGCTTACTTATTCTTGATTTGAGTGTCATTTATTTTCTCGAAATCACGTAAAAGTTCATGCACAAGGTATATTGTTTGCGATGAAAATTCTATTAGCAGAAGATGATTGTCACATAGCACAATCACTTACAGAAGCATTATTAAACCAACAATATTCAGTTGATGTAGCTCCAGATGGGCTACAAGGTTGGGATTTTGTCCAGGCTTGTAGTTACGATTTGCTATTATTGGATGTAACCGTTCCTAAACTAGATGGTTTGAGCCTGTGCCGTAAAATACGTGCAAATGGTTATCAGGTACCTGTTTTAATGTTAACTGCTCGTGATAGTACTGCGGATAAAGTTGCAGGTCTCGATGCTGGAGCCGATGATTATGTTGTTAAACCTTATGAACTACAAGAATTATCGGCACGTATCCGCGCTTTAATTCGGAGAGGTCGCAATCCTTCATCTGCAACTTTAGAATGGGAAAATTTGCAATTAGATCCAAATACTTGTCAAGCCAATTATGCAGATCAAATTCTTACCTTGACTCCTAAAGAGTACCGTCTATTAGAATTACTTATACGGTCTGGTCGTCATGTATTGAGTCGCAGTGCAATCTTAGATAACCTCTGGACTTTTGATGAAACTCCGACAGAAGATGCTGTTAAAGCTTTAGTGAAGCGTCTAAGACAAAAACTAAAAACCGCAGGTGCATCAGATGATTTTATTGAGACAGTATACGGTTTTGGCTATCATCTCAAATAATTACATTAATTAAATTAAATGTGTAATTATCTGCAAAATATATAAATAAAATCAATATTTTCCTCCTTTTTAGTTGTAAGGGAGGAATTTATTGTATCTAAGTATTTATTTCATCTTGTAGTTTTGCGAAACAACCCAATTGCAAAATCTAAAATCACATATTTCAATATCCTTATATACCCATAGAAAAATAATCCTGTAGACATTTGGTCTAAATTAAATAGTAATGAAAAAATAATCTATTTGTGAGAAGATTCTCATTCAGTTTTAACTTTTATCTTATAAAATACATTGAATATTAGTTGTAAATGTTGAAAATTGCTAGATACAGATGATTTAAATTAGAAAATTGAGAATTCAAGAAATTTAATTCTATAATCAATGAAAGTGGTGTGAGTACAAAATATGGTTTTGTTGAATTTCTCTAAATATCTTCAAAACAAAGTATCTAATTCTTTGTCTTGGCGTTTGTGGTTTGTTTATCTCAGCGCAATGTCAACAATTTTTACAGTCTCAGCAATAACTGTATATGCTTTTTTAACGTATCTTGGAGAAAGATGAAAACGAAAGACTAAAAACTCTAACCCAAGCAGCATCTCCAAGTATAAAAACTATAAAAACGAAAGGAGTTGTAGCATTAGAAAAAGACTTATCATGGCGCAATCTACTTGAAAAAGACCAAGGTATAGAATGGTTTGATGCAGATGGAAAACTTTTAGCAAAGGAAGGAAGCATATTTTTTAATTATCCTTGTCCCCTAATATCGCAACTCGCAATTTAAATCAAGATTCTCCCTTGACTCAAAAAAAGGTAATATCCGCTCAGTATCCATTCCGATATACACATATGTCAGTGAAACAACACTTAATTTAGAAGGTTATATTCGAGCGAGCGAATCAAATCAAGAATTAGCTACGAAATTAAATCGACTGCGATTAGGTTTGAAAATTGGAGGATTAACGGTTTTAATTTTGAGTAGTCTTAGCGGTGGTTTACTGACTTTTATGGTAATCAAGCCAATTAAACAAAGTTTTCATTACCTCAAACAATTTACTGCTGATGCTTCCCATGAATTACGAAATCCCCTCACCGCAATCAAGACAAGTGTGGAATTAATGCAATCTCGTGCAGAAAACTTATCTAATGATGATGCCCGAAAAATTGCAATTATTAGCTCTGCAACAGAACAAATTAAGCACTTAGTCGAAGATTTGCGTTTTCTATCACAAACAGATGTAATGGCTCACAATTCTCCATTAGAATATCCGCAAATTCCTCTTGATGAAATATTAGAGGATTTGGCAGACAGTTTTGAGACACAAGCTGCTTGTAAACAGCTGGATTTTGAATCTCGTTTGTCTGATAGTGTCTTAGTCAAAGGTGATATGCATCAACTAAAACGTTTGTTTACAAACTTATTGGAAAATTCAATCAAATATACTAAAACTGGGGGAATAGTCAAACTATATTTAGAAAAGAGGAAAAACTTTGCTTTAGTGCGGGTAGAAGATAATGGAATCGGTATTCCCCAAGAGTATATTCCCTTAATCTTTCAACGATTCTGGCGAGATGACAGCGCACGTCATCAAGATACAGAAGGTTTAGGATTAGGTTTAGCGATAGTCCAGGCTATTGTACAAAAACATCGAGGGAAAATCAATGTCAAAAGTAAGGTTGGAGTTGGTAGTAGTTTTCAAGTTTATCTACCATTAGCGTAAGAATTTAGGGCAAAGAAAACGTATCTAAAATAATGGAAGTCTCGTTTACCGAGAGTTTTATTTCTTTGCCCATCAATCAAAATCAAGATGAGTTTGCTCTATGTTAGTAGTCACATGAAAGATGCAATATCAAAACCACATTCATCTGCTAAATAAGACAAAGCACGCCATCGCAACTGCATGAATTCTTCGTAAAATGGATTAAGTTTGCATAAGGGTGGAATATGAATTATTGCATCACCCCAGAGTTTTAGATCATATTCAAATGGACATGAGTTAGGAATTAGTTTACACATCCATTTAGCTAACTTGACATTCTTAACAGGGAAATCATTTAGTCCCTGACGAACTAATGTCATTAATCTACTTGGGAACACAAACATATTATAAATTGCCATTTAACACCTCAATATTTGTTCTTTACTCAAACTTGTATTTTGGAGACTTTCATTGATCATAGTAAAACAAACTCAGTGATAAGTCAGAGACAAAAAAGTGACAATATTGAGACATTTGATTAGTTTAATCCTCAGCCCAAAATATATTAATTATGGGATTAGCGAATGATTTATAAACTTCGAGTATTGTCGCTCAAATCAATAATCAACTTAAATCTTCAAACAATGCTTGGTGCGCGACACCAAAACCTTTATTTTTGCCAACTAAATCGATCTTGTTACTGTTCGCCGGAAAATGAGATAGCATTACCTCAAATATGTGTTTGGAGTTTGGAGAATTTCCATGGCATTTCGTTGGTTTGGCAAAGTTCACGGTTCCGATTCAGTAAATTGTGAAACAAAAATGCTTGCTCTGAGACGCTTTGATTTCAAATTATTTAAACTAACAGCGAAACTATCAGCGCCAATTATAGCTACAGTTGGCAGTTTCGCGATAACTTTACCTAGTAATGCTTTAATCAACCCCTTTAGAAGAAACACCAATGATTATCGTGTATGTGCTGCACGTCTTTTGAGTTTAGGTATTCCAGCGGAGACTACAGCTAGTGCTTGTGCTGCTGCCCTTAGACCTCTGGAAGTATCTTCCTGTGTAGGTCAAATTCAGCGGAGAACTCAAATTCCTGCGACAGATTCCCTTTCTTTCTGTGGGCAAGCACGTCGTCCGAATGATTTAGCCACTTGCGTTGTTGATATCGGTACCATTCGTCAGGAAGGGGTTAATCCTGCTATCTTAAGCTACTGTAGTCGCAGCTTACTACCAGTTGATTTTGGTCAATGCGTAGTAGGTTTACGTTCTGAAATTGACTTTTCACCTACACAAGCAATGGAAAGTTGTATCAACGCTAGCGATCGCATTAGCAATGTTGTACCTTTCTCAAAACCTGGAGTTAATCCTTCTATAGAGTTTAGCCCCACTTTTGAAACAACTCCGATTCGGTAGAATCAGGAATGGGGGGACAAGGGGACAAGGGGATGGGGAGAAAAATAAATCAGAACTGTCAACTGTCAACTAACTCCCATACCCAATTTACAAAAAAAATAGGTTGAGTTTACTCGTGATGGAAACCCAACCTAATAGTTGTTTATTGAATTTTATTTTTGGACATATTTTTGCTAAAATGGGGGGATTGGCATAATCGGCAGTCATTAATATGACTGCTGATTTATTATTCTTCTTTTTTACCGAAAACCATTTGTAAAAGCATTGGCGCTCCACCTACTTGATGATATTTATCTGCCCAAGCACGAATTACTTGATCCAATTCTTCTAGGGCTTGATCTATTCGTTCGGGTGGAATATCCATTTCTTCCAAAACTCGCATTGTATTGCGTTGTCTTTCCGACCACTCCCTCATCATGCGGAAAAATCGGGCAGTATCTTCCACCATAATGTAGGTACGCTCCTCGTCATCTGCTGTCGCGTAATAGGGACGAGTAAGGGCGTAGAAAGGCATTCCCCAAGGAGAATCAATCCGCGTCACCGTACTCGAGTAAAGTAGACGACGCTTGATATGCTCCGCCAAAGCCTCACTTAAAGGCATTTGGTGTCCCGAAGGCATATCTTCTTGGGAACGTTTGTGGAGAAATTCAATTAACTCCAAAAATTCAAAAGAGGTAATTAACTGAGCATCAGGCAGGTTGGGCGGCAATTTTTGCTCAATTTGTTTTTTTTCTTCAGATGTCAGACTGGTGCCAGGAATACGCGAACGTCCCGGCTGCCAAGGAAATTTTTCCATCCATACATAAGGAAACTGAATCAAATAACGCGGTTCCTGAGAACCTAACATCTTCAACAGTTTTCCTTCTGTTAGCGCTTGTCTGACTTCTTCGACAATGGCTTTTACCCGCTTTGGCTCTAAATGATGCAAATGACCAGTCATTCGCAGGTTTTGACTCTGCTCCAGATAAGTCATGTAAATTGCACATTTAGCGGCAGTTGCGGCTGCATCTAAAAATGCCCCGTGTCTGTGCCCGCTAGTTCGCATGGCACTGAAAGCCAAATAAAGCATGATCTGATCCATCGCGCTGGGGCCAAGACGTTTGATCAGATCAGTATCGTTATGCATATTACAAACTGTTGAATAGCAGGTTAACAAAATTAATAATTGCAGGAAAGTAAGTAGTATACACCTTATAAGCAGGCGATGTGTCCACTTTAATTTATCTATTATGCGACAAGTAAGGGTATTAATGGTAGTGATAAACCAAATTTTACCCGTATTTTTACAGAAAAAAGTTAAAACGAACCTTGTTCGTAAGATTGCTATCGCTTTTTTTGTTAGTATCTTCACCAACTTATATGTGGACAGTAATTCAAGGTTGTTATACCCAAAACTGCCCGTAAAAGTAGGTTTCGATTGACACGAAGTTTTCCACCTTGGAGCCAACCAGGTAAATGTGTCCTTTTTACATCCCCTGAAAAATGTATGTTAACAGCTTTTTACTGCAAATGTAGCTTTACTATATACAAGTAAGTAATTGGTAATTGGGAATGGGTTAAGAGTTGCTGGTTAGTTGATGGTTGATGGTTGATAGTGGTTGTTTTATTTCTCACCATCTCCCTTCAACTGGAACGAGACGATTTTACACGTTGTTGCTGTAATTTTTCGATGCTGAAGGCTGCGGCTCCGAAGGTAACTAGTAGAACTCCGAGAACCTGGATTAATGGTAAAGTTTCTTGAATTATTATGCCGGCGAAAATTACGGTTAAAGCTGGTACGGTAGAACCAATCAATCCTGCTCTTGTGGCACCAAGTTTACGAATTCCAAAGTTATTTAGTAAGTAACCGCACAGGGTTAATACTCCTAAAATGAATGCGCTCAAAACCAGTTCTAAAAAGTTTACTGAGTTTATATTTAACCTCCAAGCGGTGGGTAAAGGCAGCATTAAGCCGATAAAACACAAAAATAACATTGTCACGAAGTTAATTAATGTAAAAGAAACTGGATGCAGCCTAGCGGCGCAAATGCGGGTTAATATCACGTAAAATGCAAAACTTATTCCAGCGATAATTCCTGTAGTGCTTCCTAAAGATAGATTACCCGTACCACTTGCGGCTCCCCCTAATACTAAAAGCATTCCTAAAACAATCGTGCCGTAAGCGAAAGCGCGGAACTTGCTGGGATTTTCTCTAAACAAAAGCCATGATAATAGTCCGCTGACAATTGGATACACAAACAAAAGTGCGATCGCTATTCCCGTAAAAACTTGGCTGA
The DNA here is from genome assembly GCA_012033205.1 of Richelia sp. SL_2_1. Taxonomy (GTDB): domain Bacteria; phylum Cyanobacteriota; class Cyanobacteriia; order Cyanobacteriales; family Nostocaceae; genus Rivularia. The sequence goes on from JAAUSO010000013.1 coordinate 28,042, forward strand.
TGGCGATGTAAAGCATTACCTGGGATAAAAATAAGAAGCATCCACTGATAACTGAGAGCATCAGCACTCTTTTACTCGTAATATTTGCAGGGGTGGGATTTCCTCTGAGGGATTCTATTAAATGCTGTAAATCCTGCCAGACTCTTGGATGGAGAATTGGTGCTAAAACTAACATTAGGGGTACGACTACCAGCATTCTCAGCATTAAAATTAAGAAGCAATTGCCTAAAGTTGGCGATATTAGCTGTTTTAATGCAAATACACCGAATATTTGAGAATTCGGCTCGAAAATTACTTTAATTGCAACATTATAAATAGATGTGGCTACCGTGGAAAGGATAATCAACAATAATCCCTTAGGACGTTGCCAAAATGCTTGTATCTGTGAAGGTTGTTGTGTTGTGGTAGGTTGTCGGGGAGCTTCTGACGCAGTTTGAGGGTAGGTTTCTGGTAAGGAAACATTAGCTCCTCGAACGGTAGAAGTTGCGGTAGTGGTATCCGCAGGTGGGGGAGTTATTTCGTTTTGTTCTTGAAATAAACTTGGTGAAAATGTCTCTTGCTCGGAGGTTTCTGTTTGCGAATCGAGAAAATCTTCTAAGGGATCAATTTCTTCAATTTCTTCAATTTCTTCAACTTCTTCAATTTCTTCAAGTTCTTCTAACGGTTCGTAAACTTGAAATTCCCTCTGGGATCTTCTTTTGGTAGTACTTTCCAATTCTTGACGAAGACGATTTACCAGTTCTACTAAAATTGCTTCCCCTTGCTCTTGTTGCAATGACATTCGAGACAATTGCTGAGAAAGACTACTTTGATAGTCCTCTAAATCTTGTTGCAGGGTGTTAAAAGCCGCATTAAAAGCATTACTTACAGATTCTTGATTCTGAGTTTGGGTGTAGGTTCCCGATTGAAGAGTTGTGCTTGCCGTCGAGCGATTAGCAAGTTTTTCAAGTGAAGCTTGCAACTGCACAGAAATGTGATTTCCCAAAACTTGCGCTAGCTGACGCATCAACACCTGTAATTCATCTATTTGCCTTCCACCTTGTAACTGCTCCCTTTGTTCTTGGAGACGTTTGATATCATCCGCTAAACGGATTTTTTCGCTCTGTAGACGCTGGACATCATCCTGCAATGATTTGAGCAAATTCCGCTGGATAATTTGTAGTTCCTCAGTGAGAGCCTGTAAAGCAGATTCTGCTGATCCGTATGGCTCATCTGCTCTATGTGGCTTTTCTGATCCGTGATCAAATCGTCCCATTATGACCTATCCTCTGCCGCTTGTTTGACCACCTTTGTGGCTTGCTATTGACTTATTCGGCGCTAAAATTGTTACTAGTTTTCTGTATTTTCTCAGATAAACTCTCTTTTTTTAAATCAATTGATAGCAAGTAGTATAAAAGGTCTTTTAAAAAATATCATTAACAAAGGAATTTACAAAACTTATTTTTATCATTGTAAAACAACAAACAATTGGTTATGAATTGTTAATTTCTGGGAAATCAACGCTAAGACTGGCAACACATACAGGTGTTATTGTTGTTCTTTTTATATCACTCAACTAATTACACAACTGTTAAAATACTTAGAAAAATCAGTTGATAAAAATCAAACATAAATATTCGATGCAGCTACTTTTTATCGTCTCAAGTATTTACCAACAATAACTTTAGAGTTTTTACAATTTTTTAGGATTACTTAGATTTTATTTGATACTTAATTTCATACTGTATTAAACGCACTGAAATTCCTGATACATCTTACACTCAGAATATCAAAAATCCGCATTCCAAAAGCAGGCTGAAGCCCTAGAATCTGAAGTTCGGGCTTTACAGCAAGCAGATGAACCCGCCCAGTGGAGTTGGGTATGAAAGAAGATTTATAATTAGCGCTTTGCTCACAATACGGTTCGGTTAAGAATTTTCGTCGTGATTTTGGGTATTAAAGACGCAAGGGTTTCGCGTCTCTACCAGGTTTTTAGTTTGCCAAATTTTCTGATCCGAACTGTATTGACTCTCGTCGGAGCGTCCTCCTAATTCATAACTTCTGTTTTTTCAATTTTTTCGCTTTCTTCAACTTGTGGAACTGTCTGTACGCTTGGAAAATCCCCAGGCTAGGATAATGGCGATCGCGCTAACTACTACCCACTGAGGAGGAACAAAAGCTTCGTTGACGACTCTCAACAATAAGCGTATGCCGACAAATGCCACGGTAATATAACCGGCATCTTCGAGGTAGACAAATTCATCCAACCAACGGATAAATAAACCCGCCATGAATCTTAGGGTAATAATGCCGATGGTGGTTCCGGTGATTACTAACCATTTGGTATCGGAAACGGCGATCGCAGTTGTGACGCTATCCAAGGAAAAGGCTAAATCGGTAAAAGCAATTACTGGTATGACTTGTAACAACGATTTGTAGCGAGGACCGTGATGGTGATGTTCTTGATCTTCTTCGGAGGTAAAGTGTTGAAATACCAACCAAAGTAGATAAGTTGCACCGATTAACTCGAATTGCCAGTATTTTTGTACCCAAGTAGCGGTAAGAAGCAAAGTAATTCTTAACACGTAGGCAACTACTAAACCGATATTAAGGGCTTGACGTTGGATTTTTTCGTCGTCAAGTCCTTGGGCGATCGCGGCAAGGGCGATGGCGTTATCCGCAGATAGTACGGCTTCTAAAAAAATGAGAATAAGTAAGACTATAGATGCTTCAATGCTGAAATTATAGTGTAGATAATCAAATATTTGGTCTAGCATTATGGGTTTCTCAAACAGCGCAATAAAAAGTTAACAGAAACTGGGAGTTTATTAATTAGTAGCGCAATAAAAAGCTACTTTGATCAAGTTTAACCTGATTGAACTATATTCTACATATCAAGTTTGGTCATCCGCAGGTGTGGTTTTCCGGTGGTGAAGTTTGAGAATTCATGAAAATGATAGTTCATTTAAGTGAATCAATATTTTTTATTTAATTTTAATGTTACTTTGAATTTTATTGATTTTTAACTGTTATTACATATTTTATAGTGATGAAAATTAATAATAATTAATGCAATATGACATATATTTTTACAAATAAATCTGCCAAAAAAATGAAATTTAGGTATAAAAGTCAATAGATAAACTACTGAAATTTACACAAATAATCTTTCAAAGGTCACTATGTCTGAACCTACGCGAAATTCTCAGCCAATTATTTTAATTAGAGGTTTTGGTCAGTTGGATGTTTCCGACGATAAAAAAGATGCATATCAAGGTTTTAATGATGGTAGTGTTTACTTGCATAAGCAAGGTGAAAATTACATCTATGAAGGGTTTATTTTACGGTTTTTGAAGTCCAATTGGAAGTATCAAGATGCAACAAATGTAGTAAATTACTATGGTAAAGAGATAAATCAACAGCCTGTACTTCCGCGCAAATTGCTGAATTTGGAAAACATGGTAAATCAAGGAGTTTCTTTATCTCCAACGTTGCAAAATCTCGAAGCTAAAAATGTTATTCATAATTTCAAGCGTTTACAGACAGAAAACTTTTTTTCAGGGGATAAAATTGTTATTGATCCAGCAATGGCTTTACATTTACTAGAATCAGTAGAAAACGTTTGTCAAACGATTTGGGTGTTTCGCTACTATGATTTGAATGACCGAACTTTTAAAACCTATGGTAAAGCCCTGGTGCGATTAATTGAGTTTATTCGAGAGCTGGCACATATTAACAATAATGAAAAGCCAAAAGTAAATATTATTGCTCACTCTATGGGTGGTTTGTTGGTGCGGGAAGCTATACAACGTGTTTACCCTGAAAAGAATCAAAAAGCGGAAGATTTCATTAATAAAATTGTGACTCTTGGTACACCACATCAAGGTATTTCATTTCAATTGATAGAAAACTGGATTGGCATTAGTGCCAAAGATGAAATAAAACATTTTCATCCTGGTTTTCAAAAAGAAGCAAAAATCAAGCATCTTTCGTAAATTTTCCGAAATATTTCCCCAAAGAAAGATTACTAACAGTAGTAGGAACCAATTATCGTAGTTATGATAAGCCAGCAGCATCTTTATTAAATCGGTTGTTTTCTGTCACCGATGAATATGGAGTGAATTACAATCGTAGCGACGGTTTAGTTAAACAAGCTTATGCTCAAATACCGGGAGTTCCTAGAACATTTATTCATAAAAGTCACAGCGGTAAAGACTCGCTAGTAACTTCAAGAGAAGCATTTGAAATTGCCACACGTTTCTTTTTTGGTAACTTGCGATCGCGATTGCGTTTTGTTAGGGGTAAGATAACTCGCGGTAAAGATTTATTTGGCAAGAGTGAGTTTTTTCTGGGGGTTTGTATTAAACCTCGTGGTGTAGATTTTGAGTTATTTCATCAAAGTAAAGAAGCAGAAAATTGTTATGGTCCTTTCAGTAAAACTGATTTGGATAATAGTGTGAATTTTCAAGAAAATAACCAAGAACTTGCTTTTGATTGGGCTGACGATAATAAATTAATTTGGGAAGGTTATTTGGATACTACATCTATTTTGGCGGATGAAAGTATCACTCAAAAAGATATGGTAATACGGCTTGATTTTTATATTGGAGAAAGAGATTTACTCGGTATCGGTTTTTCTGATAATGTGATTTTTCGCAAGCAATATTATATTCGGGCTTTGCTACCAACAGAAAATCAACAGTTACAGCTTTTCTTACATAACGATGAAAGGTTTGCTGATAATGATAACGGAATACCAATGGAATTTAAGAATGGTGGTTGGGAGTTTGAAATTCACGGTACTGGTTTTTTTAGTATTTTTCAAATAGAAGTTGATGTTGTTCCAGAAGTCGGAGAAGCAAAGATATTTTCGATAGAATAAATAAAATTTTAATGAAGTCGAGTTTTTACGATAAATATCTGTCACACAACACAATTTTTATAAAAACCCGACTTCTCCGGGAATTCACCTTGATAAAATCCGGAATTAATTAGATGAATAGTGAGGTTATTAATGCCAAACACAAATAAGGATATACAAGAAAATGAAACTGCGTTCTAACTTCCAAAAACTTGCTCTTATTTCCCTACCAATTTTGGGTATTGTCGCTTCACCAAATTTAGCCCAGGCTAACTCTTATCAAATAGCTCAAAACGTCAATTGTAATAATCCTCAGACGACTTTGGAAATGAGAGTTTGTGCTGGTAAAAGTTATGAAGCAGCAGATAAAAAACTCAATCAAGTTTATCGACAATTGAAACCAAAATTAAATGCTAAGCAGCAGAAAAGATTAGTTGATGCTCAAATTGCTTGGATTCAATTTAGAGATAAAAGTTGTGCTTATGAAGCTGGTGAGGCAGAGGGAGGTACTTTAGAACCAGTTCTTAAACTTAGTTGTTTGACTGATGTTACTCAACAGCGAGTTAAAAATTTGGAAGGGTATTTGAAAATAGTTAATAATCGCTAAAAATAAATTTGGTTGTAACGGGAATGGGAATTCTTAGGTAGCTCAACCTTGTAAATAAACTGAAATCAATTTATACTTTTGCGGCTGAGCTAGAAGAACTTATAAATATTGAAAATTGTGCAAAGTGCGAGCTAGTAGTCCTTTTCATTAGTTTTGATTGGTTTTGTTTGTCTACCGACGTAATGTAGAGACGTTATATATAACGTCTCTACAAGATTTATGGTAAAATCCGACTACTAGTAAGGTTATATTAATTAAGCCATCAAATTTAATGAAAAGAACTACTAGCAGCTTAATCCCAACCTCAATCATCTTCATACTCAGCCCAAGAATTCGCCGTTTCGGATACCGCAACTTTGATTTTTACGCTTTCGGGTAACTTTTTCTTAGTTTCGTCGTATATGTATTTAGCAATCATTTCTGCGGTGGTTTCATATTCTGGAGGCATTACTTCGTTGAGAATACAATGATCTAATCCTCCTTTGGTGACATCTTTTTTAGCCCAACGTAAGCTTCTAAAGTCGGCAACCATGACTGGATGAGGACAATATTCTGAGGAGTGTAGTTGATTGCTGATGGCTTCGATTCGCACTGTATAAGTATGCCCGTGCATTCGACCGCAAGGACCATTATAATCTTTGATGTAATGGGCGCTATCAAAGGTAAATTCGGTAACTAGTTTCCACTTGGGCATCTTAAATAGTACTTTGTCGCTGGTAGTTGTTGGGTGATGACAAGGAGTGATGTACCTACGTTGCTATTTTATCTTATTCAAACTGTTGCGGTTCGTGGATTTGTCAATAACTGATATTTGACTGCTATTTTAATTCTCTATACAAACCGCAATTTAGGAAGACGTTGCAGTGCAACGTCTCTACATTATTGATTTGTATCACCTTTAATTGAAACGATATTACCAGTCCTATAGGATTGCTATATGAATTTGTAATCAATATTTTTCAATTTGCAAAATATGTCAAGAATTTGACAATTATTTTCTGCTCGAATTATCCGGAACCCTCAAATAGCTGTATGTAGTTATAGGTGTTCCAAAGAGTTGGAAATGCATAAGTTCTTAAATCCGATCCTATTTATATATAGAACAGGATTTAAAACTAACTATCAAATGAGGTAAAAATCATGACAAGCTTTACTCAATTCAAATCCGAAAATGACTTTCTTTTCCCAATTCGTCAATGGTTGGATTCACAAGAAGTTAAAAATTCTAAATTAGCTCACTTTCTATGCAAACTCATTCCTGCACAATGTCCTTTTGAACGGGATATAGTAGTTTTTGGTCGCAAGTTATTTCACATTCCTCCAATGTGTAAATTAAATCCTCTTTATGAGGAAGTTGTGACTTTACGCTTTAAAGCTTTATGCTATCTTGCTGATGAATGTGGTGAAGATATTACTGCTTATTGCTAAGAGCAAGTTGGTAATTTTACGCTTATTGTTGTTCCTTTTTCTGAGGAAGATTTAATCAATAATTCAGCATTATGAGATTCTACTATGCGTTTAACTATTGCTAATCCTAACCCAGTTCCAGAGGCTTTTGTTGAGTAAAAAGGCTGAGTCATTTTTGGTAAAACCTCTGGAGAAATGGGTTCTCCACCGTTACAAATGTTGATTGATACTTGTTGTTTATAATTATTTTCAAGCTGAATTTTAACGGTTTCTCCCACGCTTATAGCTTCACAAGCGTTACGGACAAGATTAATCATTATTTGTTTAAGTTTATCTTTATCCCCCATTACTTTTAACTGAGTTGATGGGGGATAGTTTTTTAGTTCAAAAGCTATCTGACGTTGGGTTGAAAAAGGCATAATTCGCAAAGATTCCAACATTTCTGTGAGAAATTCATTAATATCAATTGCTTGTAGCTGTAACTTCTGAGGTTTTGCATAAAGTAAGATTTCTTTTAACAATCTTTCTAATCTATCTGCTTCTTCTAATGCTAAAGATAATCGCATTTGAGAAGCTTCCGACTTATCAATTTTATTAAAGTAATTTAAACCCATTTTCATGGTGGTAAAAGGATTCCTAATTTCGTGAATAATCCTCGAAGCAAATTCTCCAATTGCGGCTAAACGCTCTGTTTCTAGAAGTTTTGCTTGTGCCGCTTTTAATTCTTCGGTTCGGCGAGCAACTTCGGCTTCTAATATTTGATTAAATTTGCATTGTTTTTGATAAAGTTGATAATTATCGATTGCTGTTGCTGCACGTTCGGCAAATAATTCCACAATTGTAACTTCTTCTAAATTATATTTGCGGGGTTGTTGATGAAACGAACAAATGGTACCGATAACTTGTCCTTGAGAAGTGCGTAACGGAACTCCTAAATAAGAACGATATCCTTCGGGAACTTTACCATATTGTCTACAGGTATTGGTATCTTCCACTGTCAGGCTTTTTCCTGTTTCTACTACCGTTCCAGTGACAACATCATGCAATGAATAAGTAATTTCATAATCATCTAGCTCTATACTGCTAGCGAGAATTTTATCAAAATCTTTTTGACAAAGGGTTATTACAGACCAGTCGATAGTAATGAGTTTACTAACAGCGATTGCAATTTCTTGTAAAAATTTGTTTAGTTCTCCATTTCGATAGCTTAGAGATGATAAAACTTCTAAAGTTCGCTGTTTCTGTTGTGAATTTTGTGATTCTAATACCATAGATTTTTATTCAATAATGAGAACATTTGATTGAATTTTTATTCACTGATAAATCAGATACTTTATTGAAATTTACTTTGATTGCTAATATTTTTTTACAATAAATATTAAAAATATACAATATTTTCTATAAAAGTCAAAATTAATATTAAGTTAATAAATTTTATGCCAATTATTGAAAAAATCATGATATATCCATACAATCAAGGCAAAAGGCATTTTATATCTTTAAAATAAGATAAGTAAATTTTATGAAAGCGCATATTTTACTAGTTGAAGACGAGGTAAAACTGGCTAAATTTGTAGAATTAGAGTTGGGTTTTGAAGGCTATCAAGTCAGTGTTGCAAATGATGGATTAACCGGATTAACGATGGCACGGGAGTCTCAACCTGATTTAATACTTTTAGACTGGATGCTACCCGGTATGACTGGTTTAGAAATTTGCCGACGCTTGCGAAGCACTGGGGATAAAGTACCGATAATTTTGTTAACTGCTAAAGATGAAGTTAACGATCGCGTTGCGGGTTTGGATGCTGGTGCAGATGATTATGTAGTCAAACCATTCAGTGTGGAAGAGCTATTGGCGAGAGTACGCGCCCGTATTCGTAGAACATCTGAAGAAAGTAGCGAAAATTTTTTACAATTTGAAGATTTAAAATTAAACCGCAGTACCAGGGAAGTTTACCGAAATTCGCGATTAATCGATTTGACAGCCAAGGAATTTGATTTACTCGAATATTTACTTTCTCATCCCCGACAAGTGATAACTCGCGATCGCATTCTTGAAGAAGTCTGGGGTTATGATTTCATGGGGGATTCCAATATTATTGAGGTTTATGTGCGTTATCTACGGTTGAAACTGGAAGCGAATCAGGAAAAGCGTTTGATTCAAACGGTACGTGGTGTTGGTTATGTTTTGCGAGAATGAATCAAAAAAATTTAACATTATCCAAGCTTGCTCTCAGGAAAAACTCATCTAGCAAAAGATAAATCATATTTAAATAAATATAGAAAGAATCTACTCCCAGATTTTTGTCAACCTTGTAGAATCAATAGTGGTACAGATTAATAACCTGCTACCGCTTTTTTCAATTTAATTTATTTTTATTGAAAATTCCTTCAACTGAAAGTTATTCAGAAAGTTATTGAGATTAATATCTATCTAGTTTCTTTCAATAACAGGACAATCCAAAATCATCAATCTAAAATCCGTCTTGGAAAGTTTTGGGGTTCGAGAATCTACACCCCAAACTTTCCGCAAAATCTAAAATCTAAAATCTAAAATCGAATGACTTACTTAGAAACAGCAGCCCAATTTTACAGTGAAGTAGCCCAAAGTCCAGAAGTAGGGTTATGTTGCGTGCAAAGTACTCCCATGCAGCTACCAGGTTTGCATATTCCTCTGAAGATGCAGGAAATGAATTACGGTTGCGGTACAACAGTTCATGCTAACGAACTTAATAACGAACCAACGGTGCTGTATGTAGGGGTTGGTGGTGGTTTAGAAGCTTTGCAATTTGCTTATTTTTCCCGTCGTCAGGGTGCGGTAATTGCGATCGATCCGGTTGCAGATATGCGCGAAGCAGCAAAGCAGAATTTAGAAGTTGCAGCAACAGAGAATGCTTGGTTTGATGTTAGCTTTGTTGAAATTCGTGAAGGCGATGCTTTTAATTTACCAGTTGCTGATAGTTCAGTTGATATTGTGGCACAAAACTGTCTTTTTAATATCTTTGAACCAGAAGATTTAACTATTGCTTTAAAAGAAGCATATCGTGTCTTAAAACCGGGTGGACGTTTGCAAATGAGTGACCCAATTGCGACTCGTCCAATACCAGAACATTTAAAAAAAGATGAGCGTTTGCGAGCCATGTGTTTATCTGGTGCGTTGACTTATGAAGAGTATATTCAACGTATTATTAATGTTGGTTTTGGACAAGTTGAAATTCGCGCTCGTCGTCCTTATCGTTTGTTAGAAGCTACTACTTATAACTTGGAAGAAAATCTCCTTTTAGAAAGTCTTGATTCAGTAGCTTTTAAAGTAGAAATACCCGAAGATGGAGCTTGTATTTTTACTGGTAAAACAGCAATCTACGCTGGTTCAGAACCATTTTTTGATGATAATAAAGGGCATATTTTACAGCGAGGAATTCCGGTTGCTATATGTGATAAAACTGCTAAAAATTTAGCTGCTGCATTACCAGAAAAAGTGATTGTCACCGATTCAACTTGGTATTATGACGGCGGAGGTTGCTGCTAATAAAAGTTAGGAGTTGTTGTAGAGACGTAGCATTGCTACGTCTGTACGGGAGTTAGGAGTTATGAAACCTTAAACCTTCAACCTTTAACCTTTAACCTTTAGAAAATATGATTCAAACTACACTAACACCTTTCAAACGTAAACTAAATTCTTCTTTGACTAAAAAGCAAATTAACGTTTTACAAATCAATTTAGGTAAACGTTGTAATCTTGCTTGTAATCACTGTCATGTAGAAGCAAGTCCCAAAAGAACTGAAGAACTTTCTCCAAAAAATTGTGAACAATTAATTGAGGTAATTAATCGATTCCGGAAATTAAAATTATAGATTTAACTGGTGGCGCACCGGAAATGAATTATGGTTTTAAACCACTTGTAGAAGCTGCAATAAAAAATGATAAACAGGTAATTGTCCGCTCGAATTTAACGATTTATTTTGTTGATGGATTTAGCGATATTCCGGAATATTTTGCTAAACATAAAGTTAGGGTTGTTGCTTCTTTACCCTGTTATCTCGCTGATAATGTTGATAAAATGCGCGGTAATGGTGTTTTTGATGCTTCGGTTAAAGCTTTACAATGGTTAAATCAACTCGGTTATGGCAAAGCAGGCGATTTAATTCTGGATTTAGTTTATAATCCACAGTTACCAACAAGCGAAAATTTTGCTTTAACTCCCAATCAAGTTAATTTAGAACAGGATTATAAAAAGTTCTTGCAAGATAATTTTGATGTTGTATTTAACAACTTGTTCGCTATTACGAATTTACCTGTTGGTAGGACTAAATTCTATTTAGAAAGAACAAAATTATATCAGCCTTATTTACATTTTTTGGAATCAAATTTTAACCCTGTTACTGTTGAAAATTTGATGTGTCGTGATCAACTTTCGATTGATTACCTCGGTAACGTGTACGATTGCGATTTTAACCAGATGATGAATATACCCGCAACAACTCGTAGCGGGGAAACTATTACAGTCGCAAAGTTGCTCGAAGCTGGTAATTTAAACTTAATTGGTGAAGTGCAAACTGCTAACTATTGTTATGGTTGTACTGCTGGTAGCGGTTCAAGTTGTGGTGGTAGTTTGTTATAGATTCGTAATTAAATGTCAACAAGTCGGGTTTTTTTCAACTAAAAACCCGACTTCTGTTATCAACCGAAGGGTTTAGAAGTCGGGTTTTTATGAGATTTATCAACGTGTTAGAGATATTTAGACTAAAAACCCGACTTCTGTTGTGTAAAATCCCTACTCGGACATAATATAAATGCATAAATCATTAACAAAATCATCTCGTTACCAAAATTGTTACCAGCGAACTATTAGTGTCATTCAACTATAGACTTAATATTAAAGCAAGTCTCCTTACACCATATTACTTAAAACCGTAGACCTCCCTGAATTATCCTACGGTTTTTATTTATTAATTTATTAATTTAATTAATTTAATTAATTTAATCAAAAATCTTGTTACAAAAATTGATACACAAACATTTGTACAGCAACTTGCTGGTTATAATGAGATTAAAGTTAAACTCCTTACACTCTTATAAAAGCCGTGAAACTTTGTGTTTCGCGGTTTTTTATTTTGTTTTTTATTTTGTTGGAGCAATTATATCCGTTCCCAAACCAATTCAAATTTGGGTGTATCATCGCTTTTACTTAGTGGGGTTGTTAAGGTAATGCGATTTTCATTTAATGTAAAAGTCCGAGTTAAACTCTTACCTACACGATTGGGAATTAATGCGATTTCGACATGATGAATAACAGTATTCCCATCAAGGGTATAACTTCCAGCATAGGAATTGAAATTAGAAAAGGCTTGCGATCGCTCTTCAATTGGTACAGAATGTATCGCAGTAGTCAAAGGTGATGCTGAATTACCGCTTAATAATGGACGCTCACTTTTTGAGAATATCACCATGATTTTACCTTCTGGAGTATAGGTGATGTAACCAATCGGATTAATTCCAAATGCTTCCTTATCAATCTTGCCGTCGGGAAATATAGCCGTGATTGAGATTAGTTTCCAAGTTCCAAGTAGGGGGTTATTTTCCGAAAAGCTGGACATTAATTAACTTTAGTCATAAAAGTCTAACAATTTACATTTATTGTACTGTATGCGAAAAAAACGCGGAAAGTATTTTGTTGCAATACCATCGTTGCGCTAAAGTAATTTGTAAAGTGTGCATCGAAGGAAAAGCCATGAAAGCAGTGTTAATGACAGCACCAGGGAAGCCGGAAGTTTTACAATTACGGGAAATGCCCAACCCGCTTCCTCCTCAAAATACAGAACTTTTGGTACGTTTAAAAGCTGCTGGTGTTAATCCCATTGATACAAAACTTCGTCAACGCGGGACTTTCTACCCTGATAAAATGCCTGCAATTCTAGGATGTGATGGTGCGGGTATAGTTGAAGCAGTAGGAAATGCAGTTAAGCGTTTTCGCGTAGGTGATGAAGTATATTTTGTAATGGTGGAATTGGCGATCGCCAAGGTAATTATGCGGAATTTACAACTGTAGATGAGCGGTTTGTGGCTGCAAAACCTAAATTTGTATCTTTTATAGAAGCTGCTGCTGCTCCTTTGGTGTTGATTACTGCATGGGAAGCTTTATACGAACGGGGACGTTTGCAACCAGGGGAAAAGGTATTAATTCATGCTGGTGCTGGTGGTGTGGGACACGTAGCAATTCAACTCGCAAAGCTCAAGGGTGCTGATGTTTGCACTACGGTAAGTTGTGAGGAAAAAGCTGATTTTGTCAAGCATCTGGGGACTGATTATGCAATTAATTACAAAGAAACTGATTTTGTGAAAGCGGCTTTAAATTGGACAAACGGTGAAGGTGTAGATTTAGCTTTTGATACTGTTGGTGGAGAGACATTTGAGAAAACCTTTCCAGCGATACGGATTTACGGCGATATTGTGACGATTTTACAACCAAGCCCTGAAACTAATTGGAAAGTAGCGAGACAGCGCAATAGTCGGATTAGTTTAGAATTGATGTTAACGCCGATGTTACAAGGAATGGTGGAAGCACAAGTACATCACGGTGAGATTTTAGCAGAATGTGCAAATTGGATGGATGCGGGTAAGTTGAAAGTTTGTGTAAATCGAACTTTTGGTTTAGAGGAAGTTGGTAAAGCTCATGAGTTATTGGAAGCGGGTTCGATGGTGGGGAAATTGGTAATTGTTAATTGGTAATTGGTAATTGGTAATTGATTCAAAACCAAAAACTCCAAAAAATCAACTATAATAAATATTCAAGATTCAAGCAAAGGAGTAAAGCTTGAAACTGATTTTAGTTGCACCAAATTCATTATTAACAGCAGCTTTTCAACAACATTTCAATTATCTACCTGATGTGGAAGTTGTTAATAACTACTTTGAATGGTTGCCTAATTTCGATTGTTTGGTTAGTCCTGCTAATTCTTTTGGGATAATGGATGGTGGTATGGATGCTGCGATTATTAAATTTTTCGGTAATTCGTTAATGGAAAAGGTACAGCAGCGCATCCTCTCAGATTATTTAGGGGAACAACCTGTAGGAACATCGATGATTGTGGAAACTGGTAATGTCATACATCCGTTTCTTGCACATACACCTACAATGCGAGTTCCCATGTCTATTGCGGGGACGGATGTTCCTTATATGGCGATGTGGGCTATGCTATTAGCGGTGCGTCGTCATAACCAATTATCTAAACATCAAATTAACACTGTTGCTTGCCCCGGTTTGGGTACGGGAATCGGTAAAGTTCTTTATCATCAAGCAGCAAGACAAATGGCTTTAGCTTACGATAATTTTCTTCATCCACCGAAACATCTTAATTGTTTTGTTGCAGCTTCTAGACAACTTTTGATTTGGGAAGGGAATTCGTAAAAACTAATTTAAGTGGGGTAATAAGTCGGGTTTTTAAGTTAAAAAAATCCGACTTGTGTGGTTGTGGTTTAACTCAGGTTATATTAATACCGTAACTCATTATCCAAATTTTTAATGTTTAATGTCCAATATCCCATCTCTAAATTTATTTCTATCTGCACAGTATGTTTATTATTATCTATTCAACCAGTTTGGGCAGTAGAATCTCAACCCCAACGCACTGTTTTAACTTTAGAATTACTGCAAGAAAAAATTAATTCTCCTATTGTAAATCAAGGTAGTTTTACGGTAGATTTACGAGAAATGGAAATAAATTTACAACCACAAAATAAAGAGTTACACGATAATTTTTATAAGTTGTTGCAAGATGTTTTACAAAAAAGTGGTACAAAACCTATAGGATTAGATTTAACTAATTCAATAATTGAAGGCAATTTTATTGGTAGCGATTTGGGTTTAAGAACTCCTTTCTATGCTCAAGCTATTGCCCCAATTTTTACGGAAACTGAACAAAATCAACTGGAACTTTTGCGCGAGGTTTGTTTACAATCGCTGGCTTATTCTGTTCCCAATTCTAAGGATTGTCGTTCACTTTTAGGAAAGGATTCGACGACTTCGGCACAAATTTCGGTGTTTCGCGGTTCGTTGATTTTTAACCAAACTGTATTTAAAGGTAAGGTGGAGTTTAACAATACTTTTTTTCTCCAACCTGTGGAAGGTTCAGGAGCTATTTTTTATCAACCTACAAATTTTAAGCAATCAAGATTTGGTCGTCGAGTCAGTTTTATAAATGCCAATTTTCGTAGTGAACTTGATTTTCAGGGGAGTGTTTTTTTTCAGAAAGCTAATTTTCAGAAAGCTGATTTTGCTAAAAATACTGATTTTAAAAATACAACTTTTGAAGATTCTGCTAATTTTAGTAATGCTCATTTTCAAAAGTTAGCTAACTTTAGTTGCGCTCGTTGGGAGGGTAAAACCAACTTTTATCAAGCAGTTTTTCTGGAAGAAACTCAATTTACCAAAGCGAATTTTCAAGGGTTTTTATTTCTTCAAGAAACTAGATTTTTAAAATCTGTTATCTTTCGAGAAACACAATTTAATTTACCTGTAAATCTGCGCGGTGCTAGTATTTTTAATCAGGCTGATTTTAGCGACGCGGTTTTTGCTCAAGGTGCTTATCTGAATGTACCAAGTTTGATTTTTAATGCTGATAAAGCCAAAATTTTAGGTAATCCCGGTGAAATTGGTGTGATGTTGCGGATACCTCAATTATCGGGAAATCAAAATGTATTGCGTAATTTAATCCAAAATTTTCGCCAATTGCAGCAAATTGCTGATGCTAATAAGTTGGAGTATAGCAAACAGCGTCTGCATTTACAGTCTTTAACTCGCCGTTTGGTTGATGCAAATATCAATGATGCTCCCCAACAACGTTTAATAAATTTAGGATTTTCCCCAACTCAAGTAAAAGCTATTATCAAACGTCGTCAAACCCAACCGTTTCAAATTAAAAGCGAATTACTCACATTAGCTGATATTGATGAAGAAACATTTACACAACTTGCTTCCCGGTTTGTAGTTACTGAAACTCTTACCCCAATTAAATGGTTGCTGCAAATATGGAAATGGTTGGTGTTAAGTTTACTACTATTACTTTCGGGATACGGCACGAACTTTTACTTAGTCTTTGGTGTGGGAATAATTGCGATCGCGTTTTTTTAGTTTATTATTTTGGTTAATCGATCGATTCCGACGAGTACATCCAAATAAAATCATTCCTACGGCTTACGAAACTAGTTGGATGTTAGGAAGTTTTACTATTAGTACGCTATTTGGATTAATCGCGATTTTTCGCAATACACCGCAACCGTGGTTAGCTTTGCTTTGTATGGGGGTTATTATTGTCCCTTTACCGACGTTTCTCTTATTCCAACTTTACCAAAAAGGGCGCTATCACGATTTAATGGAAACATCATACTTTACAGAGGATGGTACTTTCCGACAATTGCGGTTGTTAATTGGACGTTTACCCGTGATACCGAGGTATCCATTATTCCGCGAACGTTATTTACCTTTATTATGGAATCGTCGCTGGAATTGGCTGAATTATTACGATTTTAGTTTAAATAACCTTTTAAAATTAGGCTTTAACGACGTTCGTTTACGAGATGAACATCTTCCCGGAATCATCAGTACTTTGGCTTGGTATCAGTGGAGTTTAGGTATACTTTATATTACTTTGGTGTTATGGACGCTTTCACGCACCATTCCCGGATTGAATTTATTGATTTATTTGAAATAGGGAATTGGTAATTGGTAATTGGTAATTGGTAATTGGTAATTGGTAATTGGTAATTAATAACTCTTAACTTCTAACTCCTAACTCCTAACTCTTAACTCCTAACTCCTAACTCATAACCTTACAGCTTCCACTGTAGTAACTTTTTCTTCAGGATATTCTTCTTTATAATAGTAATTCATATGACGTTCGTTTTTCTGGACAACTCCGTTAACTACCTGCCCTAAAACATTTTGACCAGATTTTTCCAGCATTTCACAAGCAAAGGCTGCATTGACAGAATCAACAACTCCCGGACGTACTACTAATAACACACCGTCAGCCATTTGACCTAAAGTTGCTGCATCTGCGGCAAGATTTAATGAAGGTGCGTCAATAATTACATAGTCGTAATATGACCTAAAACTATCAATTAATGAAGCCATACGCTTAGAATCAAGTAAGGATGCTGGGGAAGGAGGTACTGCTCCGCAAGTCAGCACGTCTAAATTATCCATTCCTTTTTTGATGGCTCTCATTACCTCAATTTGTCCGACTATGACGTTGCTCAAGCCTTCAGAATTGGGCAATTCCCAAATATGATGTTGGGATGGACGATGCAAATCTCCATCTATTAGCAATACTCTACGCTCCATTTGTGCCATGGAAGTAGCTAAGTTGGCGGCTACCGTAGATTTACCCTCTTGAGGTACGGAACTGGTAACAACTATCACTTTCAACTCTTTGTCTGCACTCATGAATTTTAAGTTGGCTCTGAGCATCCGGAAGGCTTCGCTGATGGGGGAACGAGGAGCATCCCGCACCATTAAGGTAGGATATGCTGCTTCTACTTCCTGCTTGCTGAGAATAGATTTTTTCGGCTTGCTAAAGTCGGGAATGACTCCTAATAAAGTTAATCCTGTTAATTCTTTGGCTTCTTCTATAGTTTTGATCGATTTATCTTGGGATTCCAAAAGATACATCATTGCTAAGGAAACTAACATTCCTAATAAGCTAGCTGATAGATAATTAAGTAGTGGAGAAGAAACTGGTTCTTGAGGAACTAAAGCTTCAGAAACTTCACTAGCATTACCAATATTTTGATTTTCTGCAATGCGGGCTTCTTGTAATTTTTTCAATAACAGCGAATACGTTGATTGTGCGGCTTCTATTTTGCGTTCCAACTGACGCTGTTGTTGTTCTAGTTTTGGCAGATTTTCTAATCTTTGTTTGTAAGATGTTTGTAATTCCGATAAAACTGCAAGTTGACTGTTTAATCCCAAAGAAGTAGATTCTAAATTGACCAATTCTGCTGCTAATTGTTGTTTTAAATCTCCTACTTGTAATCTTCCATCTATTTCGTCTATATTTTGTCGATTGGTTCCTACAGTTTGACGAATTCTATCTTGTAATAACCTTTTTAAGGCATTAAATTTATTTTCTAAAGCAATGATTTCTGGATGAGTATTCGTCAAAACTGTACGTCTTGATGCCAATTGGGACTCTACTTGCTGCACTTCCCTAAGAATATCTTGCACTCCACCAGCCTGATTCAAAGAAGTAATATCTAGCGCTTGTTGGGGGTTTGCATTTAGCTGTTGGCGAATTTGTTGACTACGAGCGTTAATATCGGCTAATTTCGTCTTGATATCACCCATTTGACTTTGTAAGTTTCTGAGTGATTCTATTGATTTACTTCCTTCTTCTTGTAAGGCAAATACGTTATTTTTTTCTCGAAAATTTGCCAGTTCGGCTTCTGCTTTGCTTACAATTGCTTCTGCTTTGGGAACCTGCTGTTCGATAAATTCCCTTGCTGCTCTAGCGGCTTTTCGACGAGAAGATACGTTATGTTCTAAATAAGCTGACATTAAGGTATTCACAACTCTTGCAGCTTTTTCAGGTTCAGAATCTTTATAGCTAACTTGTAAAACATCCGTCTTTTTGATGTCGCTTACAGTTAAATTCTTGAGAAATTCTTCGTATTTTAAAAGGTTTCCATCGTTGTCTTGAAGTTTGAGTCGTTTGATAGTCTTCTGCACAACTGGAACTGAACGAATTATTTCAGCTTCTGTCTGCAATGGACTTGATGTGGTATCTTGCCCTACAGACTCTAATTTACTAATTTCAGCTCCTAATCCTGTTAAGGAAGAAGTCACATCTGTTCTTTGAAATAGTAATTTTCCTTCTGCAATATAAGTCGGTCTTTTTAAAGAGGAAGATAATAACGAAAGCAGAAAGATTGGAAAGAACACTGCTAAACCTGGTACCCAGCGACGCTTTAGGACTTGCCAATAATTATCGAATGATAAACTAGATTCTTGAGATTCCATAAATATAAATATATTTTGAATTTTGAATTTTTAGTTTTTAGTTTTTAGTTTTTAGTTTTTAGTTTTTACTAATTTATTAGCTAGTAGTTCACCACATTAATTTTGAGGGGTAATGGGTTCGTAGTGGGAGCGTCTCGCTCCCTGGTAGCCCATGCAATTTTACACTCACTACTTATCCCTACTCCCTGAACCTATCCGTAATTTTTGGCTTGCTCGAATACTAGTGTTCTGTCCCATTAGTTTTGATACGTTGGGTATTAGTCCTATTCATAAGACTTTTGCTTAAGAGCGGGGGTTTATAACCCCCGACGGGTTGCGGTTAAAACCAGTCATATTTAATGGGACAAAGCACTAGGATGCATCTGAGATGTTTTTGTCAAAATTTCAAAAAAGTATTATTCTTTGATTATAAAAATATAATATATTATACGGGTGATATATGGGGAAGTATTGGTAAAATTATTTGTGTATCATCAATAAGTTACTCTGAGATTTTTTATTCCCTTCATATACTCCCTTGATACCTTGGATAACTCGCTCTAAATCTTCATCTGTAAGGTTAGAACCAGAAGGTAAACACATACCACGTGCAAATAAATCCGATGCTACTTCACCACCAATACTTTCACATTCAGTAAATACTGGCTGCAAGTGCAGTGGTTTCCATACAGGACGAGATTCTATTTGCAATTCCTGAAGTGCAAGACGCAGTTGTTCTCTACCCACACCAAATAAATCGGGATTTATCGTCAAACAAGTAAGCCAACGAGTCGCATTTCCATAATCTGCTTCCGGCATAAATTCGATTCCGGGAAGATTACCCAGAGCTTGATGGTAAATTTCAAAATTCCGTCTTCTTGCAGCAACTCTTTCTGATAATACACGCAATTGACCGCGACCAATCCCGGCTAAAACGTTGCTGAGTCGATAGTTGTAGCCAATTTGAGAATGTTGGTAATGGGGTGCTAAGTCGCGGGCTTGGGTAGCCAAAAACTTGGCTTTCGCGACTATTTCTGAGTCGTCAGAAACTAACATTCCCCCACCAGAGGTGGTAATAATCTTGTTCCCGTTAAATGAATAAATGCCAATTTTACCAAAGGTTCCTGGGGTTCTACCTTTATATGTTGCTCCTAAAGCTTCCGCAGCGTCTTCGATAATGCCAACTTCATAGCGATCGCAAATTTCTTTAATTGGATCAATATCTGCGCTTTGTCCGTATAGATGTACCAAGAGTACGGCTTTGGGTAATTTACCGATGCTAGCACGTTTTTCTAGGGCTGTCTTTAACAAGTCGGGGTTCATATTCCAGGAAACGCGATCGCTATCAATAAAAACTGGTTTTGCACCCAAATACCGAATCGGATTAGCACTAGCGGCAAAAGTCAAGGTTGAGCAAAATACTTCATCCCCCGCTTGCACACCCATGAGTATCAGCGCTAAATGAATCGCTGCTGTCCCCGAACTTACCGCAGCTGCGTGAGTAGCACCCGTTACACAACAAAATTCTTGCTCGAAAGCTTCTATATGAGGTCCCACCGGAGCAATCCAATTAGTCTCAAAAGCTTGTTTAACAAATGCTAATTCTTCATTCCCCATATGTGGAGTTGAAAGCAAAATCGGTTTAGACATAAACATCAATAATTAATAGAATAATTTAATTTTGTAAGTAATTCAGATTATCTGAGAACACAGTTATCAGATTCACAAAGTTGCTTTAACAGAAGGTAATAACCCTAGGTAAATTAGTTGGAATTACTATATTTTAAAGTAAAAGTCATTCCTGTATTCATAAAGAATTTGTATTCATTTATGTAATTTTGAAATCAAAGAACACAAACTTATAAATTTCTTCGTGGTAATTTATTTTTTACTTTGATCTTTAACCTTTTAACCTTTAACCTTTAACCTTTAACCTTTAACCTTTAACCTTTAACCTTTAACCTTTAACCTTTAACCTTATTTTTCGGTCATTTCATTCTTGGTTGGGGTGAAGAATAAGCAGGGAAAAAGTTGGTTTCTAGTAAATCTTCTACAGGAATATTCAAATATTTTGCTTTCATTTCTACAAGATAGCGATATTTTTGCTCATCGACTATCATCCTCAGGGTATAGAAAGAATGCCTCAGCTTAGAAAACCCAGCTTTAAAGTTATAAACCGCGTCTTTAGATGCACCAACTCCACCACCTAAATGCAGAAATTGATTACCACGTTGATGAGCCCAATAACGAGCATAATCTGTTTCTAAACTACTCGGAGATAACTCAACAAATTTATCTTTGGTTCCACCTAAAGTACTTTGAACAATACCACAAACTTCTGTATATAATCCTGCACAAGCGACTTCATTTTCATATTCAACAATACAAAGATGTAGTTTATCGCTTAAGGCTTTCCACATTTCTTCATAGTATGTTAAATCAAATGAGTAATATCTTTCTGCTGCTTCTACTCTTCCCATAGTTTCTTGATAGATAGCAGTAAACTCGTCTAAATATTCTTCTACCGGCACGAATTTAGCTTCCATTCCCAAACGTTTGCACTTGTTTATGGTGCTTTTATGTCCTTTTCTTGTATGTGACCACAATTGAGATTCGGGAATTCTTAAATCAATAGAAACTGTTTCTCCGTTTTCTGTAAACAATCCTGGCTCAAAAATTTCGCTAACGTTTTCATTGAGTATAGGATGCATTCTAAAAAAGGCAGAACACACTCCTTTTTCAACTAAAACTTGTTTAAATTCAGCCATTGCAGCATCAGGGAAACCCTCTGTATTCGCTGCGGCTTCACTCAATAAAATTCCTGGATAACCGTAGGGAGATTTAATATCAAATATCTCTTCTGTAATCAATTCCGAGGAAATTATATTATCGCATTTTGATATTAAATAAGGTGCGAAAAATATCTTATCCCCATCACTAATTACAACAGCTTCCGGTATTTGTTTTGTGCGACTTGATTCTAAGGAGATATATTGTGGTAATTGATAAACATCATGATTTATTCTATTTAATGTTTCCATCCACAAAGAATTTGATAAATCGATAATTTGCGTCTTCATTACTATCTCTCAAGGTGATGTTTTTATGAATTGAGAATGAGCCAAAAATCACGAATTAACAATCTCTAACCTTTAACCTCTAACCTCTAACCTTTGACCTTTAACCTCTAACCTCTAACCTCTAACCTCTAACCTCTAACCTTTAACCTTTAACCTTTTTATTCAGACCATAAAGTCGGAAATATCGCCGGGTCAGTATAATCTGGATGCCCATTTGGTAATTTATGGCACATACTATCAAGAAAGTGATGAACCTGTTTGCCTTGATTATGGTAAACTTGATAACGGTTATCGTAGTCTTGCAAATACAAAGCAAGCGCTAAACGAACTTGATCGCTACGGTTGGGATAACTACCGTGAATAGTCAAACAATGGTGAAAACTAACTTGACCTTTCTCTAAAATCATCGGCACTTCAACAACTTTCTTTCCCGCTTCAAAAAAGGTGTTTTCGATCTCTTGCAAATTCTGGTTATTAAAGGTACGCATATGCTCGTTACCCTTCCATTTGTGACTACCATCTATAACTACTAATGGCGCTCTTTTTTGATTAATATCATGGAATGGAATCCAAGCGGAAAGCATTTTTTGAGAACTGCATACGGAAGAGTAAGAGTAATCAGTATGCCATCCTACTACACCAATTTTAGTATTATTGCTAGTATTATCTATAGGGACCTTATAAACTAAAGTGTCTTCAAATAGCCTTACTCCTTTGCTTCTAGCTAATTTTGCAGCTATTGCTCCAATAATCGGTTGAAGTACTAATTGACGCAGTTCTTTTTTGCGATAAGAAACGTGTTGGTTGTTCCTCACAGCATCCCCGTCTCCCGGTTTCCAATCGCTGTATCCGGTGGTGTAGGGAATCGTCGCATCTGTTTCCCCACGATAGAATTTTTCAGCCCCTAAAAATGCTTGATCAAGAACCCACTCAGGAACGATTTTTTTGGATATAAACCAACCGTGTTCTTCGTAAAAAGCAATGTCTTCTTCTGTTGGTAATAATTCTAGCTGTTCTGGGGATAATCCTTTAATTAAAGTTTCCATATTTGTGCTAATTTTTAATTATTAATTAAACTCCTTTAATTATTCATTTTATAATTCATCGAGAATTTGCGTAGATATAACTCTTAACATTCGTTACAGTAAAGAATTCTTTGATAATAGCCACAACGCGACTAATATCATCTAAGGAATAACGTTGGTCTGTAGCTATTGTCAAAATTCTATTTGATAAATCTATGGCTTCCAAATCATTTGATGTCATCCCGTTATGTGGTTGCAGCCAATGAATTGCCGGAAAAATATTCTTCCCGATCAAGTATTTACGTAAAGAGTCTCTAATTTGTTGGTTTCGACAAACTATAATGCTGTTAATGGTACAGTTCCATGACTCCAGGAACTAAAAAGAGGCTGCCAATCTTGATTTTTATCGGCTAAAATTAAATTTAAAAAATGCCTGATGTTCGCTTCTCGTCTCTCTCTAAACCCTTTTACATCCAAACTGCTCAAAACATTTGCCGAAAATGCTGAAATCCGATCGCAATTGATATCGCTAAGACTATCTTGACTCTCAATTTCAAGCTGTCGATAGGTATCCTTTGCAACATTACCACCGTTGAGATAAGCTCGTTTCAAGAGCATAGCGCTCAATCGTTTATAAGCTCCATCACTCTCTGATTCTAAGGCTTTCGGCAACGGTCGATTTTTCCCAGACCAAATCATTGCTCCATCAGGAATTGGTAAAGTTTTACGCAGGGAAGCCATTGCGTAATCAGCTTGGCTCTGCAATGCCCAATCGGAAAAAGGGTCGTGAGTATGGTCTTCAATTAAAATTACACCATTGTGCTTGTGATGCCAATCCTGCCAAACTTCTCTAGACTTAATGCCAAATAAGTTTACCGCTAGTACTAAATCGCCGCAAGCAGCATCAAGAGAGTTAAAATCCGGATATTTCTGGTTGGGTAAATCCCGGTACCAGCAAATATCAAAAGCCTTAGTGAGTTTTTCCGCTGCTTCCATGCAGAAGAATGATGGTAGATGCAACCTCAATCTTTGATTGCTCTTGTAATTAAGAATTCTTTCTAAACCAAATAAACTAGCACACCCAGTAGAGAATAATTCGTAATCCGATGGTAATTCAACTGTTTGTCCTACTGAACTAATCAAATCATTAGACCAATCGAACTCGGAGCCTATCTCCCATGGTTGTTTCATTCGCTGTTACCTCATTCCTAAATTAATAGACTAACCTTTAGCGTTGCTACCCATAAACTCTTCACCAGTCGCATAACCAGGCTGGCTGATTTCTTCTTTCCGCAATACTTTCACCACTGTCATCAAGATAATTTTTAAGTCCAGTAATAGACTCCAATTGTCTACATACCAGACATCTAATCGGAATTTCTTTTCCCAATCTCCATCCAACAATCTGCGTCCGTTAACTTGCGCCCATCCGGTAATACCCGGTTTAACTTCATGACGACGCGCTTGTTCAGGAGTATAACGGTCTAAATACCTCACCAACAAAGGTCGAGGTCCCACAATACTCATGTCACCCTTGACAACATTCCACAGTTGTGGAAGCTCGTCTAAACTACTTTCTCGCAAAAACTCACCAAATGCTGTCAGACGCAATTCATCATCTAAAAGATTGCCCTTAGCATCGCGCTCGTCCGTCATCGTGCGAAACTTGTAAAACTGAAAAATCTTTCCATCTTTACCCGGACGAGGCTGACTGAAAATTATCGGACTACCCATCCGCAAGTAAATCGCGATCGCAACTATTAATATCAGAGGAGAAAACACCAATAAGGCGATCGCCCAACAACTCGATCTAAGGCAGATTTAATGATGCGACTGCCTTTACTTTTATACTCACTCCGTAATTCTTGTGCAATCATAAATACATCCCTAATGTTTATAGCTCAAAAAATTTCCTTTAACCTGTTAACTGTTTAGAGTTTATTCCTAAGCATTCAACAGCAATGCAAGTATCTATTTCTACTCAACTAAAATAATTAAGCGGAAGTCAAAGCAAACAAGCACTAAAAATTGACGAAAGCATTTAATTGATCTCAACTTTCAATTTTAAACTTGTATGATTTTTGACTTTGATGCCGCTATTATCTATGAATGATTTTGTAATTGGAATTGAAAAATAAATCTTCAATCCATAATAAACATAACCATAATTAGTTAAATTTTGTTGCCAATTTGGCAGCAATTTTCTCTCGTCAGATTTATTATTATCGACTTTGTGTTGAGAACTGGTTAATTTGCGGGGATTTTAGGGATAAAGCTTCGGAATATAAAGTTTCGTGAAGTTTGAGAATGTGACGCAAATCAAAATTATTCATACGTTCTCGTCCTCGTCTTCCCATCATAGAAGCAGATTGAGGATGATTTAATAAATATTTGATTGCCGAGGCAAGTTTTTCGATATCTCCCACAGGAAAAAGAATCCCGCAATCCGATGAAACTAAATCTCTAGTTCCGCGAATATCGCTACCAATTACAGGAGTTTCTAAACACAAAGATTCCATAACACTGCGAGGAAGTCCTTCTTGTTCAGAAGCGAGAATAGTAGCAAAAGCTGCCATCATCAAAGTGGGAATATCATTGCGGTGTCCGAGAAAACGCACTTTTTCCTCTATTCCTAATTGAGTAGCTAGCTGCTGCATTTCTTCAAATAAATCTCCATCTCCAGCAAAAGCCAAACAAGCATCGATGGGATTTATACTAGCGAAGGCTCTCAAAATATCTTGTGGATGCTTGCGGGGAATAAATTCAGCTACCGATAATAAAAGCTTAGTTTCGCTATCTAAACCTAATTCCCGACGTACTTGTTCAACATCAGTATCGTTCGTCGTATGAGAACTGTAATAATTGAAATCTACGCCAATTCCGGGCATATAGCGGACTTTATCGGGAGAAATCAATTGATAATGCTTTGCTGCGGCTTCATCCTCGCGATTAATAGTAACTAAATAGTCTGTCCAATTGCCTGCAAGTTTTTCCAAACCCAGAAAAGCAGTATTTTTCAAAATGCTTCCACCACTATGGAAATGAAAACCGTGAGCAGTATAAATCACCTTGGTTCTCCCCTGATTTCTGTAATTTCTCAGAGCATATCGAGTCACAAAAGCGGCTACCGGAGTATGAACGTGAACTAAATCGTATTTTCCTTGCTGCATCGCTGCTTGAATTTGACCTGGTGCTACCAAAAGATTTCGTGGATTTAAAGGATTGCGCGACCATTCTACCTCCCATACACAGTCAAATTCTTGTTTACAGTGGTGGTGAGTAGAAATTCCGCAAGCCATTGCATCAACTTTCCAGCCTAAACTGCGGAAATGACGTGCAAAAGGAAGTAAGAAAGCTGTGAGGGTTTCTGGGATGGTAGTGACGATTAAAAGGTTTTTCATTAGACTCTGAATCTGAAACCGATGTATAGTACTTGCAGTTAGATGAATACAGCCTGTTTTAATATTTGCTTGGAGAGCGCATTCTCATATTCTTGTTCGTAGCGAGTTACAATCGAGTCTAAAGAAAATAGCTCAATATTTCTGCTTCGTGTTGCTTGTCCTAAAGCTTTTCTACCTTCTTGCCCTAATTCGATTAATTGTTTCCAAGCATCAGCTAATGCTTGGGAATTTCTCGGAGGTATAACTTTACCTGTATTGCCGATAATCCAAGCTGAATCACCTACATCTGTAACTACACAAGGTACAGCACAAGACATAGCTTCTCCAACAACTAAAGGAAAAGCCTCACCATAAGCCGAAGCTACAGTCATAATATCTAAAGCAGCAGTTAAACGAGGCATATCGCTGCGTTCTCCTAACAGATGGACTTGATTAGATAATCCTAATTTTTGGATTAATTCAGTCAACATCTGATTATCTTTATTTACTTCTGTACCTGCAAGCAGAAAGTGGGTATTTTTTGATGTATTTTGTAATAATAATCCAGCAGCATGAAGAAAATTTGCATGGTCTTTCATCGGATGAAAACGAGCAAATTGTCCAATTAATAAATCATTTTCAGCTAAACCTAATTCCGAACGAACATCTTGCTTAGCTTGCTGTGAAGGTACAAATAAACAACTATCAGTTGCATTGGGAATTACGCAACCATTATTACTGGAATAACCTATTTTTTCGTGTTGAGACTTACCTGTTTGAGAAACATAAATAATACTATTGGGAGATTGAGAAAGTTTTGCTCCTGACTTAATCACTAATCTAGACATGAGCTTTTCGTATTGCAATGAATACATTGAATGTTGAATATTCCATAAAACTGGAATTTCTCTTGTACAAAATAGTTTGGCAAACTGTGCTGCTAAATTACCATGATACATCCATCCTTGTAGTAAATCTGGTTGAATTTGACGTACAGTACGAATCAAACGTGAAAGAATTATTGGTGTCGGTGGTTGACCTTCCTTCATCCCGATTGTATAAATAGGTATGTCTAAAGCGTCAATCTTAGTACCCCAAACACCCCGATTCATCAAAGAAATTACTACTGGTTGAAAACGCTGTCTATCTATTTTAGATAGCAAGTTGTAAAGCATTCTTTCTGCACCACCTGTATAAAGTCCGGTGGTAATAAAAGCGATTACAAAAGCATTGTTATTCATGTTAATTCACCTTTTTATTAATTTTTAATATTGGAAAACTTAAGTAAAAACCATCAAAAAATCATTCATGAATAAATGAGATTTTTTTGATTTTTTCTAATTTACTATATTTTGACATGACAGCTAGTAAAACAAACATCATTAATGTTTCACGGTCTTCTAAAACGGTATTACTAAACAGCGACCAAATTAAAATAAAACTGCCAAAAAACAAACTAATATTTTTAGCTTCTCCATAAGAGTTTCTAGTTACTGATAACACAAATAAAGGTAAAATAATTGCTCCGATAAAACCATGTTCAATCATAAAACTTAAATACATATTGTGTGGAAGAATTTCTCCCCATTCGCGGATATAACCAATTCCATGTCCGAAGAGTGGCTGTTTTAAAAAACTTCTAAAAGCAAGGCTGGCGACATCAGAACGCGAACTACCATCATCAGCTTCACGCGCCTCAGAGTCGGTAAAATTTGTGATTGCGACAATTCTTGCTTCAATACTATGATTTAAAATTCCTAATTCGCTTGCTTGTTCTAATAAATAATTTCCGACATTACCGGCTACTAAAAGTACAATTAATAAACCGACAATGGAATATACTTGTGAAGTAGGTATCAGACGTTTAATAATCAAAAGAAATAGGAAAATTATTAAACAAAGCATTGCACCTCTAGAAAAAGTGATAAAAGTGCCAACAGAAACTAGCAATAAATATGCAAGTCTAAATTTTTTTGGTAATAATTCTATACTAAATATTAAACCCATAATTAATGCAGCACCCGATTTATTTGGGTCTTTATAAAAGCCAGCCGGTCTTCCGGTAATATTAAATCCATTGAATGCTAGGGGGTCAATTAATTCTCTAAAATTATTAATAATAGTTATAAAAATTGCCACAAATAAAGTTAATCTCAGGTATTTCCATACAATCGGCTCTCCAGATAAAATTAATGTCATTACTAAAATAAATAAAACTGCTAATACACGTGTTTCTAGCTCCTGAGTCACGAATTCAGTAGGTACACCATGAAGAAAAGAAAGTGCAGATATTCCTAAATATAAGCAGCACCATAGAATCACATTCATTGGTATATATTGAAAGTTTTTTGATTTCAATGATATAAACAATGGTGTAGAAATCAAACACATTACTATAACTAAGTTTTTAGGAGTTGGAGTAACACCAGCATCAAAAAAATAGTTATCTGCTTCTGTAAAAAAAACTAACACAGTCACTACTGCTAAGAAGCATTGATAATACATTAGTAAGTTATTTTGAGTTATTTTATGAACTACTTTCATATCAATTAGTTATTAACTCTAAATATCTAGAAACAGCTTTATCAAAAGAAAAATCTTGGGTACGTTGTGTTAATATTTCCGAATTGATCGGATTATCAAGTACATTTAACATAGCTTTAGATAAAGCTAAAACATCACCACAACAAACTAATTCTCCATATTTACCAGCTGCTAAAATTTCTTGAGGGCCACTAGGACAATCTGTAGCAACAACAGGACAACCACAAGCCATTGCTTCGATTAAAACAGTAGGTAATCCTTCCCATCGCGATGAAAGTACAAATGCGTTAGCGTTGTACATATAAGCGTAAGGATTGTCTGTAAATCCAGGTAATAAAACATCTTCGCTAATTCCTAAGTTTTTAATTGTTGCCTCTAATTGTCCACGAGCTTCTCCTTCACCTAAAATTATTAAGCGAGCTAATTTTTCTTTTCGTACAAGGGAAAAAGCTTTGATCAATGTTGAAAAATCTTTTTGTTCTGTTAATCTTCCCACCGCTAGAAATACTGGAGGACTATTTTTTTCAAACCAAGAATGATTTAAAGCAGCTTTTGCCTTGAAAAATAATTTATCATCCACAACAGGATTATAAATAGTATTTACTTTTTCTGGTTTTAATCCTAGTTGAGTCTTAATATCTGTAGTTACACCTTCAGAAACTCCGACAACCATATCTGCACGAGGATAAAGCCATTTCATAAACATCGGAACGAATTTACCGCGCCATGATGTTGCTTCGGCAAATGTTAAAGTATTATGTTCAACTAAAATTAATTTGGTTTTAGTACCTGCTAATTCTCTAGCCAATACAGCTGCTACGTTAGCATGAGCAAGGTGTGAGACTAAAGCTAATGGTTTATTTTCTTTTAAGTAACGTGATAAAGCTGGAATCGCTTTTAATACTCTTCCCGAAGCCAAATTAACTAAACGTACATGGTTTGGTACTTGGTTTAATAATGGACCTTCTGCATCAGCTAAAATTAAATCAAAAGAAATATCTGGTACGGACATTCCTTCAAGTAAATTGATGACAATTCTTTCAGCACCACCGCCGTATAAATTAGGCAGAAAAAAGGCTATACTTTGTTTAGTCATGATTTGATTTTATATCGTACTAGTGAGTAATTTGGATGGGTTTTTATCGAGAATTTCTGCAAATAATTTATCCCAGCTATCTATGACATTTTCTAAGCTAAATCTTTCCGTAACTTCTATCGCACGGTTAGCTAAACGTATTCGTTCTTTTTCATTAGACATTAGATTATCCATAGCTTGAGCTAAAGCTGATACATCTTCAGTGGGAACTAAAATACCGTCTATATCATGACGAATAATCTCTCTGGGACCACTTGGACAATCTGTAGCGATAATCGGACAACCACAAGCCATTGCTTCTCCATGAGACATGGGAAAACCTTCAAAACGAGAAGCCATCACAAATAAATCTGCTTTTTTTAATATAGGAAATGGATTTTTGACCGCTCCTGGTAAAATCACTCGTTCGGTTAAATTTAAATGTTCTACAAGTTTTTCTAATTCCGGACGTTGTTCACCTTTTCCTAATATGATTAATTGCCAATTTGGATAGTTATTAGTAACTTGAGCAAAAGCAGATAATAAAATATCAAAGCCTTTTTGATAAGTTAATCTACCCATACTGATAATCCATTTTTTATCCGGGTTTGCACCTATTGATAAATCTATTTGCTCCTGATTATTTTCTATTTTTAAGAATGGATTATAAATGATTGCTCTTTTAGTTGTTGATAACCAATCAAAACCATTGTCAACACCTTTACTCACACTGACAATTTTCGTTGCATAAGGATAGCTAAAACGCCGTAATTTATCCCATATCTTGCCATAAGATATTAAATTAGGGTCGCAATGTTCTGTAGCAATTACAGGTATTCCTGTTTGCAGCAGAGAAAGTATAGTTAATATGTTTGTTTCTGTCGCAAATGAAATTACTACATCTGGCTTCGTAGAGCAAATTGCTGTTCTTAATTTTGATAAACGACTTAAATTATTAACTATAGCACTTAATGGATTTACAGAATCTCCTAAAATTCCTAAAGCTAATCGTTCGGCACCCAGTGGTAATGTATAAAAATCATCATTTTTTGTAGATAGAGTAATTACAGTAACTTGATATGCTTTATTTAAAAAAGCTTGTGCTAGTAATACTAAAACTCGTTCTGCTCCACCCGATGAAAGGGATGATATCACAAATGTAATTTTCATCTGACTGTTTCTCAATTAACTCGTGTTTTTTCTATGTTTTTCAAAAAATTTAAGGCAAAAAATAACAAAAAACTAAAAGAAATTAAATATACAAAGCTCGTAGATAACGCAATTCCTTTGACTCCTAAAAAGTGCATAAATATAAAATTACCGGCAATGTTAGCAATTAAATTTAATCCCGAACCCCATATCAAAATATAGTTTTTTCTCAGCGATACAATGATATCAACTATGAATAAAGCTGAAACATAAAATGGTATTTGTAATGCGTAAAAATTTTGAATGTTAGCGACTACTTCGGTATCACTAGCTGTAAATGAACCTCTTTGAAACAAAATACTAACTATTAATTCCGAAAAAACTATGACAATTGCTGTTAAAGGTACGGTTGTTAAGAATATCAATCTCAAATAATATTTCAGGGTATGATTCACACCAGTCCAATCCTTAGTCGCAATCATTTTTGAAAAATAAGGAACTACAGCAGCATTCAATCCTGTAGTTATCAAAAGTATAGGTAATGAAACTACTCTATTTCCGTAACTGAGTGCTGCAACACTTCCAGGAGCTAAGATTGCTGCCATTGATTGATCTATAATTATGGCGCTACACATCAAAAATGATGCTGCAACTGTTGGTGCATATTGAGTTGCGACTTGAATAAATTCTGGATTCAAACCATACCATTTCGGCAATATGGAAATTCCTTGTCGTTTTAAAACAACTCCAAGTATTGTCATTTCTGCTATTCCACCACAAATTAATCCTGCTGCTAAGGAAAAGCTGCCCCATGTTTCTGATCTTAAAAGAAATATAATTGTAATCATAGGAGTCAGAATTGGGCTAATTGCAACCAAAGCAAAACGCTCTCCTGCATTCAACACACCACCCCAAATAATTTGAATTCCGCTTAACAAAATTAAAGGTGAAATTGCACAAGTTAACCGAAAAGTCAAATCTAATTTTTCTTGACTAAACCCCGCTGCAATTAATGGTAAATACAACGGTGCGAGAAATAATATTAATGCTGTTGTAATTGTCAGTAAACCTATGCTTGCAAAAGTTACTCCACAAAAAAGATTTTCTGCGGCTTTTCTTCCTTGTTTTTCCCGCACCTGCATATAAGTAGGAATCAACGCAGCTTTCAATGAACCAGCTATGACATTAATCATAAAGGAAGGAACGAGCAAGGCGATTAAAAATGCATCCAGCGCATCTCCAGTCCCAAATTTCCAAGCAACCACCAGTTCTTTGAACATTGCAGCTACTTTGACGAATAGCGTTCCCATTCCTACAATCATTGCTGCACCGAAAATCTTGCGATTTGTGGAACCGCTTGTGAGTTTTTTCCAAAAAGTAAGTAAGTTTTGCGGGAGCAAAATTTTCATTTTCGTTTCAGCTTTTCACTGCTAACGTGACACAAATTGATTGCTACCGGAATAATCTTCTCCTGGTGCGTTTGCGTCTACAACAACGCTGCGTAATAAGGAGTTATATCCTGTAGACTCTTGCCAAACATCTGTATTTGCTAGTCTGATAGAATATTCCGGACGATTATATAATCTAGAATCGGGATCGGGAAGATTGAGGAATATTTCATATTCCCCTGATGGTATATTTACTGGTAAACCACCTTCAATATTTACCGTTGTAGTCTCACCGGGTAACCATCTCCGGGGATCTTGTTCATTTACCCGCAAGTAGTATTCTTGATTTGTATCTCTACTTCGTAAAACTATTTCTAACAAACGGGGATTGTAGGCACTAGCCCATCCCACATTTTCGATGTTTAGCTGAGCAAAAAACCTACCACCCGGTTTTACACTATTAGTAATTTCTGAATTCACAAGACTAAATCGATAGCCCAAACGACGTTCAATTTCTGGGAAACAGCCTTGATTTTTCCAAGTATCTAATACACCCTTCTCAAACTCTGAGTTTAAACTACTCCAGCGCATTCTAGCTAACTCGTTCAAAGCATTGTCGCAGCCGATATATGGTTGGGCTCTACTATCGGAATTACAAGTTTCTCCTCCCTGTACCAGATACAAGTTGTCTTGGTTGAGAAAATCTTTTTGCTGTTCAATATCATCTTCAATTAAATAAGTTCCTCCATCGTCTCCACTAGCTAAAAAACAATCGTTAAGCGAACCTGTTCTAGCTCGATTACTCCTATTAAATGCTTCGGAAGAAGTTAAAGAATTTTCATTGTCGTAAATTCTCTTTTTATAATATGGATAACGTAAAGCTATCATTCTTTGAGAAGGAACTACAGACAAAAATTTAAACAAGATATCCCTCATATCTGGGGTATTTAGCAAATTGTTTGTAGAACGATTCCATTCTCCCCAACTACCAATAAAACCCGCGTGTACGTAGGCAATTGCATCGTAATTTGTTTCTAATACTGGCTGTAGCTGTTCCATATGAGAAAGGATTCTATCTTTGGAAGCATCTTCTCCTCCTAATTCCCAGTTATATGCAAATCTGATTATTAGTTTTACTCCTGCTTCTCTAGCTATTTGCAAGTCATTCGATACCAAATTTAATAATGATTCAGATAAGGAATTATCTCTGTAATTCGAGATTAAATAAATCCGACGAATCATACTTATATTTTGATTTTTGGCTCGTTGTATCTGCTCTACAGAAATTGGTTTGCTCTCATCTGGGCCAGAATTTACATAAAATCCCCGTTCTGGATTCGCAAAGTTCTCGAAACTTTCGCTATAATTCGTGTTTACTGTCGAAGCATTTAAAGGCATGATACTACACCCATAAGCTATAGTACTAATCGCCATTAAAGATAAAGTCCTGACGCACTTTTTGAAGCTCTTAAT
Organism: Richelia sp. SL_2_1; assembly: GCA_012033205.1. GTDB lineage: Bacteria > Cyanobacteriota > Cyanobacteriia > Cyanobacteriales > Nostocaceae > Rivularia. The sequence continues at coordinate 62,006 of JAAUSO010000013.1, forward strand.
CATATCTTTAATTTTCTCAAAAACATCCTGTAAACATTAAGTTTGACAAACATATTAATATCACAAGATGAATACTTTTTTCTAACTCCATAACATATTACGCACTTTTTGGCTCTATTGTGATTTGGGTAGCTTCATTAACGTTGTTTGTCACAGAATTACTATTTGTTAAACTATACTTTTGCCCCCGATTTTCTAAATATTTAGGTTTATATCCCGGCACTAATTGCTCTAATAAATACATGATTGTATTCGTATCATTCTTATCCGCTGCCTGCCGGAGTGCTTCTACTGAAATCTTTAAATTATTCGGTATAATCCGGCTCGAATTCTTCACCATAAATAGCTTTTCATGCTCGGTTGGGTCGTAAATTTCTCCTTCTATAAACAACTCTTCAAATAGTTTCTCACCTGGTCTTAAGCCTGTAAAAACAATATCTATATCTTGATTTACTTTGTAACCTGAAAGCCGAATTAATTCTGAGGCTAAATCAACAATTTTTACAGGTTCTCCCATGTTGAGCATCAGTACTTCTCCACCTCTACCCAAAACTGCTGCTTGTAAAACTAGTTGCACTGCTTCGGGAATAGTCATAAAGTAACGACAGATATCTGGATGAGTCACTGTTACTGGACCACCTGCGGCAATTTGTTTTTTAAAGGTGGGAACAACGCTGCCACGACTACCTAAAACGTTACCGAAGCGCACCGCTAAATAAGAGTTACCGCTTTCTTTGGCTGCTTGTAGTACTAACATCTCCGCAACTCTCTTACTCGCACCCATGACGTTGGTGGGATTAACCGCTTTATCGGTGGAAATCATCACGAAATGTTTGACGTTGCAGCGTAATGCTTCGTCGAGTAAGTTTTTAGTGCCAATTACGTTGTTGCTGATTGCCTCTGGTGAATTCAATTCCATCAAGGGAACGTGCTTGTGTGCAGCAGCATGAAAAATCACGTCTGGCTGGAATTTATCAAAAGCGTGTCTGAGTCTATCCTTAAAGCGAATATCGGCGATAAATCCTAAACTACAGTCGCGTGTTCTTGGGTTTTACTATAGTTTTTTAACTCTTGTACTAGCTGATTTAACTCTTGCTGAATATTGAAAACTGAATTTTCCCCATGCCCCACCAACATAATTTCTTTGGGCTGACACAAGCAAATTTGACGGCAAAGTTCGCTACCAATGGAGCCACCAGCACCTGTAATCAATACTCTTTTACCTTTGATAAATTGAGCAACTTTCTCAATCTCTGTCTGCACTGGCTCCCGTCTGAGTAAATCCTCAATTCTCACATCTCGAATGCTGTTTAAGCGCACTTTACCATTGAGAATTTCATGTATTCCCGGTAAGGTACAAGTTTGTATTCCCGCTGATTTACAAATATTGACGATTTCCCGAATCACTTCCCCGGCAACTGATGGTATGGCAATAATTACTTTGTCAACCCTCAACGGTTGCAAAACTTCAGGGATTGCATGGCGATCGCCAACTACATAAATTCCCCGAATCCGGGCGTTTAATTTGCTTCTATCATCGTCGATAAATGCTACAGGACAAAACTCTAAACTCCTCTGCATTTCCTGCACCAAGCTGACTCCTGCACTTCCCGCACCGACTATCAATACTCGTTCCCTTTGATGATGAAAACCTGGTGTAAAGGCTGTACGGGAATGTCTGATTCTCTCAACAACTCGAACGCTAAAACGCAAGGCACCAATCAAATTATTGATAGCAATCCATCGATAAATGGTAGCGATCGCGGTAGTCTATCTACTGTCGAAGGTAAAGTAAAATTTACAACATCAAATAACAGGGTTTGGATTACTACCGCAGCCACTATTAACATGGCGACATATGTCAATTCTTCTACACTCGCATAACGCCAGTAACGACGATAAAAACCAAAGCTATAAAGTACACCAATTTTTACGATCAAAAACAATAATGTTGCCTTTACTAAATCGGATATGTAGGATTGAAGAGCTAAATCACCATCCAAACGCAATATCAACGCTAAAAGCGGCGTGATGGCAAACACAATCAGATCAAAAATTAATAAATGGCGGTTTCTGAGCTTCAATAATTTACTCAACAAAATTTTTGTTGATTTATCAATTAGCCAATGAGAAACCATGAACAAACTATTCATCGCGAAGAATATCTCCTGGGAAATCTGCAACAAACATACCCTTGAATACAGCAATCAGGGCGTTAATAACTAATGCAATTAATCTTGATTGTTCCCACGGACTACTAAAATAAACCGATGAAACAATCATCAATATACAAAAGTAATTTAAAAATTTAGTAACTCTACTGAATTTAACCTCAAAATCACTATCGATACTAAAAAATCGGTTTGATTAATTCTCTAACAGCTTTTGCTTAATGTGCTAGATACATTAATTCTGCTATAAAAAATATAGGAATTTCCATTAAAATTTCAATTAGCAGATAACTCAGCTCTCACTAATAGTCACACTTAACACTCTATACGAACAGCTTTAAGATTCGAGCAAGTAAAAATTGTTAAAAATTAATACTTGCTGTAATCTATCTAACTGTTTTTTCTCTCAATATAATATTTAACAGTTTTTATCAGTTAATTCATGCCAATTTGGCATTAATTTGATGCTTTCGTAAATCGAGTGACAATTTTTTATTGAGATACTTTCACCTAAACCTTGGCTTGCAAAGATTTGAGCCATTCTGTATTTACACCAGACTCGCGAGTTAATGCAATTCTTCCAGTACGGGCAATTTCTCGTAAACCAAACTTTTGCAATACCTGAACTATGGCGACTATTTTTCCTGGGTCTCCGACAACTTCCACGGTTAGGGAATCTTCTGCAACATCTACGACTCGTGCGCGAAAAATCTGAGCTAATTCAACTATTTCGGAACGATTGCTACTAGTAGCATTTACTTTGATTAACATTAACTCTCGTTCCACACAAGGGATTTCAGTAATGTCCTGAACCTTAAGAACATTAATCAACTTGTATAATTGCTTAGTAAGTTGTTCAATGATATGGTCATCACCGGGTACAACCATGGTAATTCGAGAAATTCCTGATTGCTCGGCGGGGCCTACAGCAAGACTTTCAATATTAAAGCCGCGACGAGCAAATAAACTAGCAATCCGCGAGAGAACTCCCGCTTCATCTTCTACAAGTACCGAAAGCGTATGTTTCATCGTATCAGGGAATAGGGAATAGGTAATGGGGAATAGGTAATGGGGAATAGGTAATAGGGAATATAGCGGTTTTCACTTGGGTGAAATACAAATTTTACCTCACCCCGCCCTCCGGGCACCCCTCTCCGTATATTAGGAGAGGGGAAGGGGGTGAGGTTTTAGTGTATTGGACTCAACTGAAATTTGCTATAGGTAATAGTAAACAGTGAGTAATGATTAAATTAGATTATAGTTTTGGGGGGACGGATGTCAAAGGTTGAGAGGATTTTGGATTTTGGATTTTAGATTTTAGATTTTAGATTAATCCCTCCATCCCCCCATGCCAAAAGTCCCCTCAATTCCCTCTTTTATAACTAGAAAGTACTTGCTGCAATAATTGCTCTTCACTTTGTGCGGGTGCGAGACATTTTAATCCTTGACAAACTAAGCCGATGCTATTTTGTGGTAAGTCGGATACTTCTACAAATGCAGCAACGGGTAAAAATTGAGATATTAGGGAGTTGATCTGTTCTTTAACGGTACGAATTAAGGTACAGTTTCTATACCAATCTAAAGCTACAAACAAACTTGGACAAGCTTGAGGTGTACTGTTCATGACGTTGCGAAAAGCAATTAAACCTTGTTCTGCTAAATTCAAATATTGAAGATTATCTGTAACTAAAGTTAGTCGTACTAAGTTAGATAAAGCGATTCCGTTGGGGGCAGGTGTGGCATTATCTATGTAGCTGCGTTCTCGGATAATCAATTCTTGACTGGCATCATTTGCAGTATTAAAGTAACCATATAATTCGATGCTCCAGAGATATTCGTTAAATTCATCTTGGAGGGCAATTGCTTTTTCTAACCATAAGGAAGATTGGTTTTGGGTTTTTAAAGAAGCTTGATGTAAATCTAGCAAAGCTTTGATAAATAAGGCATAATCTTCGGATTGAGCCAAAATGCTCGGTTTTCCTTGATAATTGAGCCGATGAAATCTTCCGTCAACAAATTGATGATCTAAAATAAACTTGGTTGCTTGAGTTGCCAATTCCAGGTATTGTGGTTCTGAGAACACTGCATAAGCTCTCGCTAAACCGGAAATCATTAAACTATTCCAAGCCACAATCATTTTAGTATCTGTAACTGCCGGAATACGACCTTGCCAATTATCGGATTTTGCTTGTTCGTTATTGCTTGCGGGAGGAAAAGTTTCTAATTCGCTGCTGTTGTTACCGTAACGAGCAACAAACAATTTTTCTAAGATAGCTTCAATCGAATCGCTTAATTGCTCAGAGTTACGTCTTTGTAAAACATTTTGACCTTCAAAATTACCCTTGGGTGTAACTGTAAAATTTTGTTGCAGTTGGGTTAATTCTTGTGAAGTAAGCAACTGTTCTAATTCACTGTAACTCCAAACGTAAAATGCTCCTTCTTCTGGTTCCAAATCTTCCTGTGTAATAAAACTATCTGCATCTTGAGCAGCATAGAAATAACCTTGGGGTGCCGTCATTTCGCGTTTTAACCATTGTACAGTTTTGGCGATCGCCCTTTTAAAACTTGGTTCTTCGACACCTGCACTCCACAAGTTAGCCAGATATTCGACTATCTGACCGTTATCATAGAGCATCTTCTCGAAATGAGGTACAGTCCAAGTTGGATCGACTGTATAACGATGAAAACCACCAGCAACATGGTCAAAAATTCCGCCGAGCGCTAAGTCTAATCCCCGTTGAGTACAAATTTGTTTGCTATCATATCTCGATGTAAAATCAAATCTGTTTCCTTGTAATGCCATCTGTGCATAGGGGATCATCGGAAAACTATTACCCTGCTGATTGGGAGTGATGATTCCGGTACAAGTTTCCCAAGCTTTTTGTAATAATTGATTATCTTGTGTTTCTGCTACAGTTTCGGTTTGCAATACCGCAGAGGTGAGCAGCGATTCTAAAATAACTGCCTTACGTTGTTGTAAATCTTGTTTTTCGGTATCGTAATAATGGCGAATTGCTTGTAATACTTGTAAAAATCCCGGACGACCATAACGTTCTTCTACAGGGAAATAGGTACCCGCGTAAAATGGTACTAAATCATCAGGAGAAAGAAAAACATTTAAAGGCCAACCACCTTGACCGCTGATCATTTGTAAAGCTTGCATATAAATACTATCAATATCTGGTCTTTCTTCGCGATCGACTTTAATCGGCAGAAAATTAGCATTCATATATTCAGCTATTTGCAAATCGGAAAAAGCTTCTCCCTCCATTACGGTACACCAGTGACAGCTTGAATAACCAATAGAAAGAAATATGGGTTTATTTTGCGACTTAGCTGTAGATATTGCTTCATCGCACCAACTCCACCAATCAATCGGGTTTTCCGCGTGTTTGCGGAGGTAAAGACTTTGAGCAAAAGCAAGACGATTAGTCATAAGTCCAAAAATATGAAAAGCCTTTTAAGCTCAGTTTATCGTTTTATTCATCTGGGGAACCTACTGCTAAATTATTAAAATCAATCATCACAATTAATATTTTTCGTGGGGTGAGAAGTCGGGTTTTGATCATAATTGTCTTGTCTGACAGATATTTAACCTAAAAACCCGATTTTTAAGCCATAACTACCCAACTCAAATTTTGCACAGAGCCGCATAATTAACTACATGATAAAAAATATAAATAAAAATATTACCAACATAAAAATGTAATACGTTAGTCCATTTTAATGGACTTCTGCTATCAGACTGGGACTTGCAGTCCCAGGCTGGTAAGAACGAAGTCAAACAATCAGTAATTATTTTGACGATAAGTTTTTATAGTGCAAGATATGAACCAATCAATTATCGGTGAAGCTTGATAATGATTGGAAAAACGTAATTTATTCAAAAAGCCGAATTTACAAACTTTTTACTTCTGATTATGAATATTTAATTACGTCAAACACTAATACCTTTTCCTCGTCAGCTTTCGATACAAATCACTTGCAATTTACTTGATAGCACGAACAAGTAGACTGGCAGTTGGTTTGAGTTGTGTGTCTAAGGGAGGTTTAGCTTGTGAAGTAATCGCTCCATCGGTATTTGAGGTTAAACCGAAGATTAAATTGAGTAACAAAGTGATGATTGTGGCTTGTACTAATCTTTTTAACATGACTATAACAATTCCAGTAGATAAATGGCATTTTGACTTGAAGTTATTAACTAATATCTCTCTCGTATTATTGTTTTACCTGTAATGATGATTTGATCCGGATAGCCTATAGTACCAATATGTAATTTGTGACTTGTGCTACTTTTTTAGTGAATATAAACACTTAATTAGAGAATCAATATTTGTTCTCTTGTGCTATTGATCGCAACAATTAGCTTAGTAATCGATAAAATGTATGTAAATTAACTAGAACTAAGCTGCATGATTCCTATCGTTATTGAACAATCTGGTCGCGGCGAACGCGCCTTTGATATCTACTCACGGTTACTACGCGACCGTATCATCTTCTTAGGACAACCCATTGACAGCAATGTAGCTAATTTAATTGTTGCTCAGTTGTTGCTGTTGGATGCTGAAGATGCGGAGAAAGACATATATATGTATATCAATTCTCCTGGTGGTTCAGTAACTGCTGGTATGGGTATTTTTGATACCATGAAACATATTCGTCCGGATATTTCTACTATCTGCACCGGACTAGCAGCTAGTATGGGCGCTTTCCTGCTTACTGCTGGTACTAAAGGTAAGCGGATGAGTTTACCTCATTCAAGAATTATGATTCACCAACCTTTAGGTGGCGCACAAGGACAAGCAACCGATATCGAAATTCAAGCCCGCGAGATTCTTTATCATAAGCAGAAGCTAAATGAATATTTAGCCGAACACACGGGTCAACCCATTGAACGCATTGGTGAAGATACCGAAAGAGACTTCTTCATGTCGCCTCATGAAGCCCAAGAGTATGGCTTAATTGACCAAGTGATAGACCGTCACTCTGCCGGTAGTCGTCCGATGGCTGTTGTCTAGTAATATTACGATAATTCATAGTTAACATTGACTATTGATTATTGAATATCAACTTGTAAAGACTCCAATCAATGAGTCACTTATTACGTACTGGAATTCCTTTTATTCAGAGGGATTCCATTTTACCGGGCAACGCCGGTCGCCGCAGGCTCTGCCGTTGCACGGCGGAGTATCGGCGACTTATTGAATGAGCAGAAAGGAAAATTTACAATGAAATTGTTTGAATTTTATTTTCTTAATTCTACTTATTGTCAAGTATTACAGGTAATATTTAATTATCAGTTTTACTTATTATATCAGAACAATCTAGCAGTTCTATAGCTTCTGTAACTTTTTCCCAGAGTTAATAGTAGTCGTTCAAATAAACTTCGCGGGGTTGAACTATTCCTAGTGGGAGCTTCTAGCTCCCTAGTAGCCAAAGTGCGAATTTTTCGGATCGCAGTACATTTGATTAATTGCGATCAATAGGTTTATCCCAAAACCCTGTAGAGACATGATATATCACGTCTCTACAATTGATGATTATTATTGCCCAAATCCTTGACCTTTGCTAGCAGAAGAAATAAACACGCAGTTTTCTATCTGGCTTAATAACTCTTCTTTGTGCAAATTTTGACCAATTAACACCAATTGATTTTTCTTTTCACCTTTCCACTGATCATCATCAAGAGTAAAACGTTTACCGCAAAGGTGAAAAATATGTCTTTTGGGACTTTCATCAAACCATAATATTCCCTTAGCACGGAAAATGTTTTCGGGTAACTGGTTATCTAGAAAATACTGAAATTTACGGATAGAAAGCGGCTTGTCGCTCTCAAATGATACTGAAGTAAAGCCATCATTTTCTAAATGGTGGGAATGATCATCGTGGTTATGGTGGTGATCATGGTTATGATGGTCGTGGTCGTGGTCATGAGCGCATTCTGAATGGTCATGATGCTCGTGCTGATGTTCGTCAGCAGCATCAAAATACTTATCTGTCTCAAACAAACCGACGCTGAGAATTAAAGGTAAAGGTACTTGGGATTTTGTGGTGCGGAGAATTCTGGCTCCTTCTTTGATATCCCGAATTTTGACTTCTAAAGCATCCAAATCGGCTTCATTGACTAAATCGGTTTTGTTAAGAACAATTACATCACCATAGGCTATTTGGCTAAAAGCAGCGTCAGAATTGAATAAATCTAAACTGTAATTTGCTGCATCTACTAAAGTCACAATGGAATCTAAACGAGTTAAATCTCGTAATTCTGTGCCTAAAAAGGTCAATGCTACTGGTAATGGATCTGCTAAACCCGTTGTTTCCACCACTAAGTAATCTATATTATCTTGGCGTTCCATGACTTTGTAAACGGCATCTACCAAATCGCTATTGATGGTGCAGCAAATACAGCCGTTATTTAATTCCACCATGTTCTCGTCGGTGGAGACTACCAACTCATTATCAATGCCAATTTCGCCAAATTCATTGACTAAAACGGCGGTTTTCAAACCCTGCTGATTAGTCAAGATATGATTGAGTAAAGTCGTCTTACCGCTACCGAGAAACCCAGTAATAATTGTCACTGGTAAACCTTGCTTCGGTGCTTCCATTGGTTGATCTGATGAATTTATTGATGATTGCATGGTCAGAATGGTAAATCAAATAGAAAAGAATTGAAAATAATAATCTAGCGTAAGTGATAACGCAAAACTGCTTTATCCTAATTATTGCGTAACTCACATTTGGGAAATTGAAACCATTTATAATTTAATCCAAAATCTCAAATCCAAAATCTCAAATCCAAAATCTCAAATTTTTTTAGTTATGACCCTAACAGTTTACAATAGCCTGACTCGTCGTTTAGAAGCCTTTACAACTGTAGAACCGCAAAAAGTTAAGATGTATTATTGCGGCGTAACGGTTTATGATTACTGCCATTTGGGTCATGCTAGAGCTTGTATTGTTTGGGATGTAGTACGACGCTATTTAGAATTTAGCGGTTATCAAGTGCGTTACGTCCAGAATTTTACTGATGTTGACGATAAAATTTTAAAGCGAGCAAGAATTGAACACTCATCCATGGAAGATGTTGCCGAACGGTATATCCAGGCATATTTTGAGGATATGGCTCGGTTAAATGTCAAAGAAGCTGACGAATATCCCCGCGCTACTCAAACGATGGATGGAATTAAGCGGTTAATTCACGAGTTGGAAAATAAAAGTTACGCTTATCCATCAAACGGGGATGTTTACTACGCAGTACAAAAATTTGAGCAATACGGCAAGCTTTCGGGGCGTAAATTAGAAGATATGCAAGCCGGTGCAAGTGAAAGGGTAAATGTAGAAGATTCAGAATATCAGAAGAAAAGATATCCCTTTGATTTTGCATTATGGAAAGCAGCAAAACCCGAAGAGCCTTCTTGGGATTCACCTTGGGGAAAAGGTCGTCCGGGATGGCATATTGAATGCTCTGCGATGGTTAGGGAGCGTCTGGGAGAAACTATTGATATTCATGCAGGTGGAGCCGATTTAATTTTTCCTCATCACGAAAACGAAATCGCTCAATCCGAAGCTGTCACTGGTAAACCTTTAGCTAATTACTGGCTGCACAACGGCATGGTGAAAGTAGAAGGTGAAAAAATGTCTAAATCTTTAGGTAACTTTATCACCATTCGGGAATTACTCGATCGAGGTGTTAACCCGATGGCAGTAAGGTTATTTGTCCTAACCGCACAGTACCGCAAACCCATAGACTTTACTGACGAAGCTATCCAAGCAGCTACAAATGGTTGGAATACTCTTAAAGAAGGATTGGTTTTTGGGAATAAGTATGGGGAAAAGTTAAATTGGGACAATGAGACAAGGACACAAGGGGAAAATACTTATATTGACCGTTTTCAAGAAGCTGTAAATAATGACTTTAATTTTTCTAGCGGTTTGAGTGTATTATTTGAACTTGCGAAGGAACTTGGTAAGGAAGGAAATATCTTGGTACACCAAGGTAAAACCGAAATTGCTTCCGAAGAATTACAGAAAATGTGGCAAACTTTAGTTACATTGGCTGATGTTCTCGGTTTACAAGTTCAAATCGAATCGAAAAAGTCTACAAGTGATGGTTTGAGTGATGAGCAAGTAGAAGAAAAAATTCAACAAAGACAACAAGCAAGGATTACTAAAAACTTTGCCGAATCCGATCGTATCCGCGACGAATTACAAGCTCAAGGTATTACCTTAATTGATAGTCGTGAAGGTACGAAATGGCACAGGAGTTAATTAAAGGTCAAAGGTTGAAGGTTAAAGGTTGAAGGTTAAAGGTTGGAATTTTCCACAATTATGTATGTTAGAAAAGCGTAAATCTCTTTCTTTTTCGGATATTCTGCTGGTTATTGCGGGATTTTTTCTCGTGATTTTATTGTGGCAATTACGGGGTTTGTTGTTAACTTTGATGATTGCTGTGGTGTTGGCATCTACTATTACACCTTTTGTTGATGCGCTGGAAAAATATCGTTTTCCCCGCTGGTTAGGGGTGATTCTGTTTTACCTGGGTTTGATTGGAGGATTGATTGTCATCGGTTTATTGATCGGTCCTTCTGTTTCTGAACAAATTCAGCGTTTAGCTCGCAGATTCCCAGTTTATTTGGATAATTTGGGAGTAGCAGTTGAAGATTTAGCTACACGAGTCGGAATTACTCAGTTAGAAACTATTGAACAATTCTTCGATCTACAAGCTATTACTAATTGGTTGTTCCGTTCCAGTCAAAAATTAGTTTTACGTTCTTTTGGGGTGACTTTCGGTATTATCGGTGCTGCGGTAAATTTAATTCTGGCTGTAGTAATTTCCGGCTATATGGCTGCTGGAAGCAAAAGCTTAATTAATGGTTTGATAAATGTATTTCCACAACCGTGGAATGAACGTCTTGAAGCTCAAGTTTTACCAATTTCTCGACGCATGGGAAGTTATGTTCAAGGAAGAGTTTTGGTTTCAGCGATTTTAGGTATTGCCATCGCCCTGGCTTTACGAGTTTTAGGACTTGCGGAATTCGCTTTAGCACTAGGTACAATTGCGGCATTTACCAACGTTATACCGTTTATTGGTCCAGTTTTGGGAGCAATTCCAGCTTTAATTGTTGCCATTCCCCTAGGAGGGTTAACTTTTTTATGGGTACTACTATTGTTTGTAATTATTCAAAATGTTGAAAGTTACGTCCTAGATCCTTTGTTAGTAGGTTCTTCCGTGCGAGTCCACCCGTTTTATCAACTGTTAGCAGTTTTGGGGGGAACCCAGGTGTTAGGAATTATTGGGGCTGTGATTATCCCCCCTTGGGTAGCCGGCATAACTGTTCTTTTAGAAAATTTATATCTTCGTCCCAAATTATTAGCTGAAGGCAAGTTTGAGGAATAGGAGTGAGTTGACAGTTGACAGTTGACAGTTAAGAGTTATTAATTAACCAATTACCCATTCCCAATTACCAATTACCCATTCCCAAATTACTTTTTTTAAAAAAAGTAAAAAAACTTAAAACAAATTCAATAAG
>JAAUSO010000336.1 GCA_012033205.1 Richelia sp. SL_2_1
CTAACTCCTAACTCCTAACTCCCGTACAGACGTAGCAATGCTACGTCTCTACAAAACTAACTCTTAACCTACTCAGTCAAGCGATTAAGATATCTTTCAATTAGCAAAATGGCAACAATATCATCTATGGGGCGTGGTGGAGTTCGCATCCCTTTGGGTAATAATTTGGTTAATCCTTTGGGTGGGTACATCAACCAATAGCGATCGCGTGCTTCCAAACTTGTATAGCGCTCGTCTATTAAAATGATATTTACCGTCGGGGATAAATTTTCTTGTATTTGTTGTTTCCAAAGTTTTGCTGTAGTTTGATCTCCCATTACTAACAACGAAATTGGATATCTTTGATACAAATCTTTAATAGTGGCGATCGCTGTTGATGAGGATACAACTTCGTGATATTGTAGTTGTCTATCAAGTCCCATCACGGCTACACCGCACTTATCTCGACCGGGATCAAAACCTAAAATCACCGAGTCGGAAGGTGAAAATTTACGGGAATTCATATAAAATCAGGTCAAAGGTCAAAGGTCAAAGGTCAAAGGTCAAAGGTCAAAGGTCAAAGGTCAAAGGTCAAAGGTTTTAATTCCCTATTCCCTACAACAAACTAAATTGTTAGATTATTTTTATGTACTAAATATTATTTGCCCATTTAAAATTGCCACTAGTTTAACTTTTAATGGTCCGGCTCTGTAAGTATCTTGAGCAGCAACGGCTTTAATATCTAATGATTGATTATACTGCCGTAATAAAGCTACAAATCTAATAAAAGTACCTTCTATTTGAATATTTTCTAAAATACCAGCATTACGGGCGCGAAATTGAGAGGCTGAAATTAATAACTCTAGTCGCTGTCTGATCTGATCTGGTGTCATGGTTTGCGGATCTGCTGTTGTAGTCGCTAACACTTCACCTCTTTGAAATACTATTTCGTTAGTTGCTGCATCTGCAAAAAATTCGATGCGCTTTTCTCCTCTTACGTAGTTACCTGCGGAAAAGATTCGCACCACGTATTCTCTACCGTCATCAATCTGCTTGCTCAATTGCTGAATTTGTTTTGCAGTAGCAAATAAAATTGATTGCTGATCGTTTTTGCCAGAGTTACTTCCGGGTTCGCTTAATTGTTGAATAGCTGAACGGTTGGCTTCTTGCAATAACTTAATTGCCGCTTGCTCTGCTGCTTCGGGTTTTTCTACACTAACTACTGCTTCAGCAATAACTTGTCCCCTTACCAAAGCCAACTTACCCAAGCGCAAATCGCGATTGGATTGACCTAATTTTGTCAGTTGCTGTTCTAAAGAAGCTTGCTGTCTTTCTAAGTCCGAAAGACGAGCTTGCTTTTCGTTTATGACTATTTGACGCTGAGCAATCATTTTCTCCCGTGAAGCGATTTCTGAATTTCGCTCTTGGATTTGTTTATCAAGTTGAGCAATTTTTTGATCGCGCTTTTCAATGGCTTCTTGACGTTTATCTAATTCGCGATCGCGTCTGTTGATGGCAGTTTCTGCTTGTTCTAAGGCTTGTTTCGCTTCTAGATATAATCGCCGTCTTTCTGCCCTTAACTGCTTGATTTCCTTGATTTGGTTGTTTCTTTCATCAATGATGCTTTGCAGTTCTTCAATGGCTTTTTTGTAGCGAATCGCAACTTGATTGAGTTTCGACTGAGTACCTTGCAATAAAGCTTGAGTACGGGCTTGCTGCTTGAGGGTTTGATTGAGTTGGGCTTCAGTTTGACGTTGCTTGGTGTTTGCAGCTTGCAGAGAACGGTTAATTATCTGCAAATCTTTTTCGGCTTGCGCTTGCTGCTTCCTAGCTTGTTCTAACTCATTTTAGTAATTTCTAAATTACTCGTCGTACCTTCAAGTTGTTCTCGCTTCAGTCTTAAATCTCTTTGAATGTCCTCAAGCTCAAATACTCCCTTACGCAATCCTTCATCAACCAAAAATAAACTCGCTAAAGTTGATGCCGAAATACCGATTCCCGTGAGAATTGTCACTAAAACCGCAGTCTTTTTGGGACGCAGGTTGAACAGTGAGAGGCGTTTTTTGCCCACCCGCGTGCCAATGCGATCGCCGACGGTGGCAATTACTCCTCCCAAAATCAAAATTGCCGTTATCAGGATAAACGCGGTGGTCATATAATCGTGCCGAATTCATCCTTCCACATACAAGCCTACTACTTCCTGTTATTGTGTGTGGGCAAAGGCAAATAAGGCAAGAGCTGAATATACTTTATTTTCAAGTTGACCTCACTTTATATTGCCAAAAGTCTCCAAACACCTCTGGGAATTTATCGGAAAATACAATTAAAAATTTGCAATAAATTGGTAGCAGACTCAATTATGATTCATCTGCTACCAAAATAAAAGCATCTGTAATCTCAACTGGATAATTTAGTAGTTGTTGGTAAGATTATTTCAGATGTTTTTTCACAATCAAATCAAGTTTACGGCGGAATATACCGCACTATTAATACCTCCGATTAACCTTTATTAGACGTTCAAGGACATCAAGCTGCTTTAAGTAAATTGGCGACTTAAAGTAACTGGTTTATGTACAGTGATTTTCTTTTTGTGTATTGAAATCATCTTCTTTTCTCTTAAATCGCCTAACAATCTTGTAACGGTAACGCGAGTAGAACCAATTGCTTCGGCAATCGTTTGATGAGATAACTTTAAATCTATTGTTATGCCATCAGCACAAGGAACTCCAAAATCTCGACACAGAATTAGTAAAAAACTTACTAATCTAGAACCCATATCTCGGTGAGCAAGAGTTTCAATCATCATCTCTGTCTGCAAGATCCGCGAAGAAAGTCCTCGCAGCATCAACATAGATAATTCGGGATTTTCTTTGAGTGCTTGCTCTACTTGTTCAATTGGAGCCGAGAGTAATTCTACTGGCGTGAATGCTACTGAATGATAAAACCGATCTGATTTGTTTCCCGTCAATAAAGACAAAACTCCGAAAACGCTATTTTCTCGTAGTAGCGCCACCGTTATTTCTTCTCCTGCCTCGTACACCCTGGAGAGCTTTACGGCACCTTTAAGAAGAAAATAAACTCGTTCGGCTGGATCGCCGGGAAAAAATATAGTTTTATTGCGTTCAAAGGTTTCTACAACTGGTGGAAAAGCTCCAGTTGCCATTTGACGAAACACATTTGCGAGGGCTTTATCTTGCGTCACAATCATCTCCCTTCCCCTACCCAATGCCGGAAAAATAAAACAGATTACCGTATATTACACCTGAAAAATCAATTTTGCATTGTTAACCTTTTTGTACTTTCCTATACTTAACCTTAGAAACTCATTACTATTAGTTGATCATGATACATAATTTTTAACTCTTTGATCTACTAATTTTTAAGAGTCATTTAGCTAGTTGATATAAGTAAATATTTTTGATGAAGAAATATTTAAAATATCATAAAAAATCAGCAGCTATCAAATCAGCATATTTTTAATAACATTGATTACAACATCGCATAAATTGAATTTCAAAGTCAAAAAAATCGGTCTAATATCTAGTATGCTCAACCATGAACCATTATTAAATAGGTCACTTTTATGCTGGATCTAACTGGGAAAAACGCGCTGGTTACAGGTATTGCTAATAACCGTTCTATCGCTTGGGGTATTGCTCAACAACTACATAAAGCAGGAGCAAATATTGGTATTACCTACTTACCTGACGAAAAAGGCAAAATGGAAAAAAAAGTTGCGGATTTAGTAGAGCCGCTTTCTCCTAGCCTGTTTTTACCTTGTAATGTCCAAGATGATCAGCAAGTACAATCGACTTTTAATACCATCAAGGAAAAATGGGGTTCTTTGGATATTTTGATTCATTGTCTTGCTTTCGCCAAAAAAGACGACTTAACCGGAGGATTTAGCGAAACTTCTCGTGCAGGTTTTAATTTAGCTTTGGAAATCAGTTCTTATTCTTTAGCGCAATTAGCTGGTGCAGCTAAACCTTTAATGTCCCAAGGAGGAAGCATTGTCACTCTTACTTATTTGGGTGGTGTTAGAGCAATCCCCAATTACAATGTC
>JAAUSO010000337.1 GCA_012033205.1 Richelia sp. SL_2_1
TTACCCGCAACACTTAATCGGAGTGGCGATAGAACTGCTGCAAGCTGGTGATATTGATTGGAGTGAGGTGAAGAATGTAGAAGATTTGAAGCGGTTATTGGATATATAAAGGTATTAATAGTTAATGCCTTTATACCATGATGGTCTAATACTATTAAATTATTATGGGATGCATTTGTTAGCGGTCAAGGTGCTTTATTGTATAAAGGTTTAATACTATTCAACTATCATAAAAAGTGTTTACTATCTGCCGCAGTGAAAACAAGACTCCGCTCATGTGTTTATTATATAAAAGTATAATACCATTAAGACTTTATAGGTTTAGCAGATAAGTAGGGGGATGGGAAAAAGGAGATTAACCCCTAAAGCAAGATATGTGGGGGTAAGGATTTCTTCTTCTATCAAACGGACTATGAGCCGATAATAGCAATATTGCTTACTAATAAGCACATAAAACCGCAAGTAATTTAATTATTGTATAAAGGTTTAATACCATTATATGATTTGGCTATAAAGAGAGTGCGACAACAGCCGACTGAGTGCAATATTCAACTGCCACCTTGCCTCCGTTGTAAAATTAAAACGGAGTTACCCCGTCCCGCCTCAAAGCAACCCATATGAAAGCAGAACAAACAGTTATATTCGTTTCAGCAGCAGAAATAACCAATCATATATTAGAAGACTTACAAAAACTTTCCACTTATTCTGGAGAACCAATGGCAGCTGTATATGCAGATAACTTACTGCGAGAAATGCACTTGCTACGAGATAAATACATGGACAATCCCATTGCAGAAGTAGTAATAGCACTTCATGATGCGCTTTTCTTTCAAAACCGCTGGATTGATTATACTGCTTATCAATACCTTCAAGCTTATAACCTACTTTCATCCCTAGCTCGTCAAGAAACAATCAATAATTCATCCGTAGAAGAAGCAATTTTAGTTTTAGAAAAGGACGGCTTTAATACCCTACCTTTTGGCGTACAACTTGATTTTAATCGGGTTGATGGAATGTGAGGGAATAACATAACATGGAGGAATTATCGACCCAAGAACACTTTTTAGATACTTCAGTTGCACGTTCTCTACTACTTGCTACGCAAGCTTATAAGCAGTATTTTGACAGCCAATTTGGCGAGCAGCCACTTTATATTTCCAACTACGTTCAGATGGAAATAAAACGCAGCTATTTAATTAACCTTATTTCCTTCTATTTCGTACTGCGCCTAGAAACTATCAACAGTATTGGAGATGCTATCGCCTTATGGAGTAACAAATTCAAATCAAGCGAACTCAAAGCTATTTTACAGCTTATACCTCAATTATTTAGTACGCATCAACTTAATTTTAGCAGTTCTCAAGATAAAGAAAAAGCTTTATCTGTCTTAGCAACTTATATCAAACGTTTTGAATTAATTCTGAGAAAAAAGTTTAACAACATCAACATAGATTCTACCGCTTGCACCCGCGCAGAAATACCTCTTAACGTTGACTTAAAAAATCCAGCTAAGGGATTAAAACAATTTGCTGACGAATTTGGAGATGTTAAAACTTGTCGCAGTAAATGTCAAATCGACCAGTTTCTTCTAACACAATACCGCACAGAAATTGAGCAACTGGTAGAAATTGCTTCTCAACTACCTAAAAATACTTTCACGAGGGGATTTATCAATATTGCCAACAACCTTAAAGAAATATTAACAGCAGGAGCAACAGCCTGTGATTGCAAGCGGTGCGAAAAAACTGGGGATGCGGTTATTGCTTTGGACGCACCCCGGAGGATGCAGCTAGAACATACCGATAATTCTTTTGATTACTTATGTCCTCCGATTAACCAACCGCATTACAAACATCCCTCAGAAAACCGGATAGTAGTCAATGTATCAATTGATAGCGGTGAGTAGTAATTGTCTAACTAATTCGTTTCTATGCTCATCACGAGTCATCGGGCAAATATAACCCACTACTATCAGTAGGCTTGGCGTGTAAATACATCTCGGTAATCGCCACGGAACTATGACCTAAAGTTTTTTGCAACAAATGAATCGGCGCACCCCTATCCAAACTATGGGAAGCGTGGCTATGCCTTAACCAATGGGGACTAACATTACCTTCCAACCCAGCGCTTTTAGCAGCATTCTTGACTATGAGAAAAATCATACTCCGGTGCAGATGACCGCCTTCACGAGAAACAAACACCGGGTCATTCTTGCCCGCATAATCCTTTAAATCATTAATCTCGCGCCAAATACCTTTTCCTACTAACACTGCCCTAGTTTTATCACCTTTACCGAATACCGTAATTTGACCGCCACCGTCCTTGCGGTCTTTGAGGTCGCGCCACTTCAAAGCACATAACTCCGACACCCGCAACCCGGCAAAATAAAGTAAACGGATGATAACGCGATCGCGCTGTGTGGTCACGTTATTAATTACCGAATGTACTTCTTCTTCCGTTAAAATACGTTCTGCCAATCTATTTTTAGCCGATGGTGACTTGACTAGTATTCCCAAATTAGAGGATATTACCCCCAACTCTTTTGCAAAGCTAAATAGCGATTTAATCGCGCCAACAGCTACCCGCTTGGAGTTGTCGGAACATTTTAAACTCATCTCCCACAGTTGGAAATCCATCAAAGTAACTTCGCTCATGGGCTTATTACCAACACTAGTAAAAAACCGTTCGGCATAGCGACGATACCCATCAACCGTGTTGGCGCTTTTACCGTGCAGCCAGAGGTTAATGAGTGAGGTGTTGGTAATGGTAACGTTAGAGTTTGTATTCAACATTGCCCACTCTTATGTTGAACCCATAACCATTAAACATTACTGCGGGAACGGTTTCCATTATTTAGCTGGGTGGTAAAGTTTATCTTGTTCGTTAAACTGCCACATATATTTACCCCGGTCCCGGTTTTTACTCCACTCGGAGAATTCAATATTATCAAGGGTTGCGTGCTTTTCCTGCAATGTCGGAATATTAACGTTAAGTCGTAGCGCTAATTTTTGTTCGTCGAGCGGTTCCAATTGGGCTGGTCGTCCGCTTTGATTGTAGGGATTGCCCGAATACTTGTTGTATCTAGAGCGATTATTTGACGCGCTTCCATTACGTTGAATGGCACCTAATGCTCCTTCTAACTGTGCTACCCGGTTGTTGAGTGTTTCTAATTTTTCTTCTGTGCGGGAATCTGTAGGGGTATTATCTCGCGAGAAGATAGTACTTCTTAGTTGCTGCAACTCTTTCTCTAGCTCTTGCAATCGGGTTTCCGTGCTTTGCTCTACACCAGGTATTTCTCCTAATTCGTGAAGCAAGCCCCGAATTACTATATCAGTGGCGGTAAAACCGGGTTGGGGAGAAGCTGCTTTACGTAACGCGGAAGCTAAGGGCTTGGGCAATTTGAAATTCATTGACTCGCGTTCAACCCGTGTCATGTCAATACCTGGAATACACCTTGTATAGACAGCTTACCTTTGTTGGTGAAGATAAGTATATAGATTGTGTATATATATGAAGACTACAAGCACCTGGTTACTGCATCTCCCCGGCGTTGAGGACGGCAACCATCGACACCAGCCTGCTTATTAAGCTTTGGAGTGGTAAAGTCTATCTTGCAGTAGACGGAAGCTTATCGCGCTCGCTTAAAGCATCGTATAAAGCAAATAATATTTGGTTTAGTAGTACTAATATACCGTAATTTTTGATTAAATCCCCAGTGCTAATTCATGGTGTTAATCCTGTGACCGCTTACGGTTCGCCGTCTTCTTTAGTTGTTAAAACTGATAGGAGAATCATTAAAATGACCGTGGATTAGTTCGGGTCGGAACCATGAAGGTAATGTTTTTTCAACATCTTCTAAGTTGTTGCCTTTCATATCTTTTAGACCCGTGCGAATGACAACGCGGGGTATTGGTGTTTCACCATTTACCGAGAATTTCTCGATCAACCATCCGCGTTGCCGCAACTCAAAAACAC
>JAAUSO010000106.1 GCA_012033205.1 Richelia sp. SL_2_1
TTATCTTACACCCGCAGATGCTTTTGCTCAATTACGGGAACGTTTGTTAACAAAAAGCACTCACCAAAAAGTTTTACTTATATATATGTACCTACTATAGATGCAGTTTCTCACCGTTATGCCCCTCTAAGTTCTTCTTATAAAGCCGAAGTTGCGACATTAGACTTTGCCCTTAAAAGTCAACTGATTGAACCTTTAGCAGGTCGTAATGATACAGTTTTATTAGTGACAGCCGACCACGGTCAAAGATATAATCCATTAGAAAATACCCTTTGGTTAGAAGAACATCCCAATCTCACCCAAAATTTATTTGCTCCGGTTACAGGTGAATCACGGATTCGTTATTTACATATTAAACATGATAAACAAGCTGCTGTTGCAGATTATATTAAACAGAATTTTCAGGAAAACTTTTTTACGATTACCCCTTCTGAAGCGATGGAATTAGGCTTATTTGGAATTCCCGGTAAACCTTTGGGTATAGAAGCTCAAGATAGAATCGGTGATTTACTACTTCTTTCCCATAAAGACTGGATATCTCGTCAGCATATAACTAATGAAGAACGCTTTAAAGGAAACCTAGGTATACATGGTGGTTTAACTAGGGCTGAAATGTTGATTCCGTTTCTTGCTTATCGCTTTTAGGCAGGGAATGGGAGATGGGAGGTAATTGGTAATGGGTAATTGCTGACTGTTTCCGAGCCAACTTTATGTATTTAACTGTTTTTTCAAAGATTGCAAAGAAGCCCAACGGCTATCAACAGGTTTATCTTCTGTTTTAGTATCTTGTTGAATTTGCTCAATTATTCCCGGACATTTTTCTTCGCATAGCTGACGCTGGGGAATTTCCAAACACATTTGTTCGTACAGCCAAACGCTAGGATGAAAATATCCCTGTGGTGATAAAGTTTCTACCAACTCATCTAAAGCAACTTCTCTTTCTGCCAGAAATTCGTCTTCAATATTGGCTTCTTCCTCTAACCAAATAATTTCTGAAGTGTTAATTAGAACACGATGATTATATTGCTGCAAACAACGGTTACAAGTCAACGTCATAATTGTTTCAGCCTTAGCCACTACTTGTAAGTAATTACCACAGTGTTGTACGCGAATATTGCCGCGAACTGGCGTTAAGGTATCTAAATCAGGTAGAAATTCTTTAACTTCTATTTCTTCTATTGGTTTTGACGCTTGAGCAAGCTGGGGAATATAAATTGCGTCCATATCATTTACCGTTAATTTATTTTTAATCATGTATTTAACAGTTATCAGTCACGTTTATACAAGCGGGTTTAAGAGTTATCATTTATCAGTCAGAAAGCGCCGATTTTGCCTTGTTTAACTTTCTCGCACGCACTAGTGAATTATCCATTGATAACTGTTTACTGTTAACTGATTTAATCAGGAGGGGATAGAGAAGAAGTTTTGATTTCTTCCCGAACCCTGTTTCCTAATTACCATGCTGCTGCTGGACGTACAACCAAATGGCGATGTGGTTCTTTACCTTGGCTGAAGCTTTCTAAATCTTCAAATTCCTTCAATAAAGTATGGACTTGACGACGTTCGGCTGAACTAAGGGATTTTACTTCTACTTCTCGTCCAGTGTTGCGGACTTGATCGATGACTTGTTCTATCATGGCGCGAATTTCAGCTAACCTTTGAACGCGGTAGCCGTTTAATTCTATTGTATAGGATGCTTGTTCGTCCGATTCTTGGTTCAAGTTAAGAATAGAATTTGCTAGATACTGAATAGCATCTAGCACTTTACCATCGCGTCCAATTAAAGTCTGAATTTGATTTTCGGTTAAATTGGATTCCTCAATGGTCAACCAATAGCTGTTAAGAGAAAGTGGATCTTTTTCTCCCAAAGTACTTTCCTCTTTAGCGCTTTTAATCTCCACTGAGAACCCAGTTAATTGCAGCAATTCATTTAACCACTGCTCGCTGCGTTGCATCAGAGTATCGCTCATCATCAGCTTGTTGCTTTCTTTTTATTACTTTTTGGCTCAAATGCGATATTTTTGTCTTCTTCTTTTTTCGCCTCTTTTGCTTGTTCGTCCAAAATCTTTTGTGCTTTTTCCGACAACGGTTCGCGGGAAAGGACGTAGGTTTGTGCGGTTTGGAATATATTACCAATTACCATATACATCAATACTCCAGCAGGTAAAGGGAAGAATAAGAACATCCCCGAAAATAAAACTGGAGTAATTTTATTTACAGTATCCTGCTGTGGATTGGCACTTGCACTTGTATTATTTTGTCCAGAAATCAACTGACTGACGTAAAGCGAAACGCCGAACAGTCCAATCATCGAGACGATATCCCAACGAATCGCGCCATCATCATCAAATGCGCCGACTTGTCCCAAAGCTTCAATAAACAAAAATCCCGTGTCTGCTGCTAATCCGGGAATACTCCCTTGGATAGTTACATCTCCGGGCTGTAAGGCTTCTACATTACCTTCAGCATCAATGCTGATTCGTTCTTCTCCCTTAGTTACTTTCCACTGAGGAATGATTTTTTTCTCAGTTTCGGGGTGCTGTGCTAAAACCTCCTCAAACGGCTTACCATCAACCGTCTGATATTGAATCTTGGTGTGTTCTCCCACAGCTAACTTATTTCCTGCGGGAAGAATCGCCGCTACTTTAATGCGATCGCCTTCATCAACGTAAATACTTTGCGGCTTGGTAGCAAATGCGGCTGGTTGAATCCGTTCAATTTGTTCGCTAGGCAAAATCTGTAGATTTACATTGTAGTTTGCAGTAGCAAAAGGCGAACCCCGCAAAGTCGCAAACAGCGCTAAGAGTACAGGCATTTGCAAAAGCAAGGGAGCGCAACCAGCCAGGGGATTACCGAATTCTTTTTGAGCATTCATCATCTCCTCTTGCTGCTTTTGCGGATCGTCTTTATATCTTTCTTTGACTTCTGCCATCCGCTTCTGCATCATCGGCTGGACAATCTTCATCTCACGCATATTGCGGATCGAGCCAGCACTCAGAGGATAGAGTGAGAAGCGGATGATTAATGTTAAAGCAATAATCGCCAATCCATAACTCGGCACAATGCTATAGAACAAGTCTATGATTGGCAACATTACATTGTTCGAGAGGAACCCAATACCAAAATCCATTATTTTGAATTCAACCTGAGCGACTGCAATTTAACTGAATCTAATTTATCTAAATCTCTATGAAAAATGCGACTAGCTACCCTACGGATAGCCGCACATTTTTCAATGTACCGATAGTGCGATCGGCTTTGTCAATAAAGATATTACCAATTCAAAATAATTCTAAACAATTTAAAAACTCAAAATTATTTTTAAAATTTGTATTTTGCATTTTGAATTGATTCATCTTTATAATCCACGAAAACGGATCTCGCTGTTCGAGAACTTACTTTTTCGCAGCGTTGGCAAACTTGGGATTTCTCGTCGCTACCTGTTGCGAAATATAACTTTCAAGTTCCCGGAACTTAGGAAGCGCTCTTAATTCCAAACGACTACCATCTCTGAGGGTTAGCACCATATCGCCCCATAAGCCAATGCCACGGGGAACTGACGCTATTTTCATCACTTCCGAGTAAATTATATCCGTGCGATCGCGACCCATCCAACCACCAGTTACGGAAATACGGCGATCGCTAATTCGGTAGCGCAGCCACAAGGCTCTCACAATCGCACCAACGCCCAAAGGTAAACCTACGATAGTCAGACCAATCAGTATACCTATAATTAAATCCCCAATATGAGGACCACCTTCATAATAAACTTCTTCACGAATGCCCATTAATTACCTCAGCTTTTACCAACAACTGCTTTAATTCTTGCAGAAATTGTTGGCTTCCGCACTCTTGTTGTGCAGCTGTTGGTTTTACTACTACCACTAATCGCCATTCGGGAGCTAATAAAGGCAATAATTCCGAAAAAACACTGGCGATTTGCCGTTTCAACCGATTCCGAACTACAGCTTTTTTACTCACTTTGGTACTAATCGATATGCCGATTCGTGCTGGAGTAACTGTTTGCAGTGTTTTTTCTTGTTCATTTGTATGGGAAGCATCCCAAGAAGGCGATTTTTGATTACATGGTCGTAATGCTCTTAAAGTCATATACATCCCATGAAAGCGAACTCCTTCCCGGAAAACTGCCCTAAAATCGTGTCGTGACCTTAATCGATTTGCTTTAGGCAAAGCCACAGCTAAATATCCATCCTACACAAGCGTGATGCTCACACACTCAACCGATGACGACCTCTGCTTCTTCTAGCTCGGATCACGTTTCTACCATCCGGAGTCCGCATTCTGGCACGAAATCCAGATGTTCTCTTTCTCTTACGGCAAGTGCCGCCTAATGTTCTTTTCATAAATTTTCCTTCCCGGCGACTTAATAAAAAATTACAATCTGTAATTTTACCATCAAATATATCAAATGTGAATATAATTTGCGGAAAAAATAGGTACTTTTTAATGTCCTGAGAAAAGTTTATTGCCGAAACCATGTAGAGACGCTCATAGTTTCGCGTCTCTACAAGGGTAGTGCCTTGGCGTAGCCTGCCCCGGAGGGTATAGGTCGCGCTCGCTATGGCTAGCAAGCTAGAAGTATGTCCTATGACACGCTTCGCGTTCACCCACAGGATGAGGTTAACGTGCTACGAATTAGCAATTTATTACCCCGCATAACTAATGAAATGGGCTACTATAGCAAATTTCAGTTGAGTCCAATACACTAAAACCTCACCCCCTTCCCCTCTCCGTATATTAGGAGAGGGGTGCCCGGAGGGCGGGGTGAGGTAAAATTTGTATTGCACCCAAGTGAAAACCGCTATAGTTATGATGAATTTTGTATCTATAACTATGCCAAAGCCGGTACGGGAACCGTCAGATGTTCATATAAAGGGAAACTTTGGCATAAATCAGCAACCCTTCGCAAACAATCTTCAGCAACCGCTTGAGAATCGGGATTTAACAAACGGTCGGCAATAATATTACCAATCTCAGTAAATTCCGCTACTCCCATTCCTCGCGTTGTCATTGCAGGCGTACCCAATCTCAAACCACTGGTAACAAAGGGTGATTCTGGATCAAAGGGGACTGTATTTTTATTCGCGGTGATATTCACACCACTAACTAATTGATCTGCCGTCTTACCCGTCATGCCAATACACCGTAAATCTACGAGCATGAGATGGTTTTCTGTACCGTTAGAGACAATCTTCAAGTCTCTATTTTGTAACTGTTCGGCTAAAGCACGGGCATTTTCAATTACAGCAGCCGAATAATCTCTAAATTCTGGCTTGAGAGCTTCCCCAAAGGCTACTGCTTTCCCAGCAATCACGTGTTCTAATGGTCCTCCTTGAGTACCGGGGAAAACTGACTTATCAAACTTTTTACCCATCTCAGCGTCGCGAGTCAAGATTAAACCACCCCTGGGACCACGGAGAGTTTTGTGGGTAGTGGTAGTTACCACATCGCAATAAGGAATCGGGTTGGGATGAAGCCCGGAAGCGACTAAACCGGCAATATGAGCAATATCCGCTAATAAGTAAGCACCAATTTCATCGGCAATACTGCGGAATTTGGCAAAATCAATAATTCGGGGATAAGCTGAATACCCACAAATCAAGAGCTTGGGACGCTCCCTTAGCGCCAGCTCGCGAATTTGTTCGTAATCTAGCTGTTCTGTTTCTTGACTAACGCCGTAATGACAAACCTCGAACCACTTACCAGAAACATTTACCGGCGAACCGTGAGTTAGGTGTCCACCGTGGGACAAGTCCATTCCCATGATTTTATCACCCGGTTCCAATAGCGTTAGAAATACCGCAAAATTAGCTTGCGCTCCAGAATGAGGTTGAACGTTTGCGTGAGCAGCCCCAAATAGCTGTTTAGCGCGGTCGATGGCTATTTGTTCAATTTTATCGATTACTTCACAACCGCCATAGTAACGCTTGCCTGGTAATCCCTCAGCGTATTTATTGGTCAGTACTGAACCTTGAGCAGCCAGTACGGCGGCAGACGTAAAGTTTTCTGAAGCAATCAATTCTAAGTGGTCTTGTTGACGTTTTAGTTCGCCATTAATTAATTCTGCCACTGTAGGGTCGGAAGAAGCAAGGAAATCTGAATTAGTTTTAGTCACTTGAGTTATCTTTCCCGTGAAAATTTATGCTATTGCACAGAAGAAGATTTTATCTCTTTTTCTGTTGAGTGTGAGCAGTCAAAGGTCAAAGATTAAAGGTTAGAGGTTAAAGGTCAATTTAACAATAATTTTGATGTATTACTTTTTACTAAAAATCTGCAATATTTTCATGTTCAACGTATAAAATCAAATTAAATCAAATCAAATTTACTTAATATTGATCGCTGAGCAATAAGTCGTATTCACATTTATCTGAAATCCCGGATATATAAAAATCTAGTTTGGACGAGGTTTGTTCTTTTTCTACTTGTCTTTACCAATAATTTTTCTTGACATCTCCTGTGATGTCCATCCCTCTTCAGATAAATCTGGGTCGCAATTAATAAAAACTCATTTTAACGGGTGGTAAAATGTTAGTAATTTTAATCAAAGAGCAAGTTATTGCCCCGAAAAAAGTTTGCCAATCTTGTGTACTTGCCGACAAAAGTGGTCAGCCCCGTTGGTATAACGGTAAACTGGGATGCGGGCAAGCTATCAGTAAAATAACTGGAGAAAAACCAGATTGGTACGAATGCATGATGGGCTTTCAAATTGCCAATATAGAATAATGTAATTTAAATAAAAACCAAGGGAAAAACCTGCGCGACTGCGTTATTCTAGGTTCATACGGTCAGTTAAATTAACTATAGGAGAACGCAGCATGACTTGGCGCGGGTCTATAACTGTTAAAGATAAAATTTTTGGTTGTTTACCTTATTTGCTTCCTTTAGTTGAAGCAATGACTTTTGGTCGCTTTTTATTCAGCCAATTTCCGGCTTTGGGCGTAATTTTCATCCCAATTTTACCTGTGGTCGGAATTTATAATAACTTCCCTCTTGCTGGACTCATTATCTTCTTCGCTTTATTCTTGTTGGTAGTGCGAAATGAGAAAATCAACCGTTTTATCCGCTTCAATACAATGCAGGCTATTCTTTTAAGCATTGTTTTATCTTTATGCGGTCTTCTAATACGTATTTTAAGTCCAGTTCCGGGTGCTAACTTTGCCATAGAAACTCTTGCTAACACTATATTTATTGCCTTAGTCGTAGCTGTTGTATATTCCGTTGCCCAAACTATCATGGGTCGTTACGCAGAAATTCCCGCAATTAGTGATGCAGTTCATATGCAGGTACGTTAAACAAGTAGCTTTAAACACAAATGCATTAAATATATTTGACTAAGTATTTATTTGCTCGCTGCTACAGTATTTTCCAAACGACCAATACCTTCGATTTCCACCCGCACGCGATCGCCAAAATGTAATGGACCAACTCCCAAAGGTGTACCCGTAAGTATGATATCTCCCGGTAGTAGGGTCATTACCTGAGTTATGTAAGCAATTATAGTCTCCGGAGAGAATACCATTTGGTCGATACAAGCAGATTGAACGGGAGTTGGATCATCATTCAAAAAAGTTTGTAATCTTGCACCAGGGCTTAATTCTCTGACAATCCACGGACCTAAAGGACAAAAAGTATCAAAACCTTTAGCACGAGTCCATTGTCCATCAGACTTTTGTAAATCTCTTGCTGTGACATCATTGGCAATGGTATAACCCCAAATTTTGGTTTGAGCAGTCTGAGGGGTGCATTTAGTCGCTAATTCGCCAATAATTAGCGCTAGTTCTCCTTCATAATCTACCCGTTGGCTAGCAGCGGGATACTCAATTTCTGCTTCTGAAGGAATAACACAAGTCGGAGGTTTTAAAAAAATTAACGGTTCTTTTGGTACGCTTGTACCCATCTCCGCCGCATGGTCTGCATAATTCTTGCCCACTGCGACAATTTTAGAAGGAGAGCAAGGAGCTAAAATTTGGTAGCTATCTGGTGCTAATTTTAAATTAGTCGGTTGACCCTGCAACCAAGGTGGAGCATCGAGTACTTGGACGTTAAGGTCGAGTTGTAGTAAACCATAGTAGATTATACCATCAGCATTTTGAACTCGCACATAGCGCTGTGCCATAAGCTTAATTACTTCCTTTTGAATATCTTTTGTCAGGTTGTTTGCAGATTCTTCAACTGGTGTAGGTTTATGTTTTTAAAGTTCAGCTAATGCTTCTAACCTTAACTGGTAAACCAATTCCATCAGTCATGTTCTATCTTCCTTGAAATTTTGCGATCGCGAATAACTTATTTTTAAATTATTCTTCTAAAAAAAATTGACTTTTGACAAAGACCTGAATAAACATTGGTTTGATTGGATTTTTGTCGATTTAAGCGACTACGGACACAAGGCACTCAAGATGAATGTAAGCGTTTTTCTCACTACTCCCTACTCACTTACAAGACAGATTTTTAAAGGTTCGTCAATCCAAATCAAAAACTGGTAAGATTATAATTCCTTGCTGCTGCAAATGTTTGTTTGCTTGAGTATTGTAATTTATTCTACTCAGCAGATTTACTTGAGATTAGCAGCCAAATGTCCAAAAGGAGATTAAAACAAATGGCTACATATTACGAGACAATGTATATTTTGCGCCCAGACTTGATTGACGAGCAAGTAGAGCAGAATATTTCCAAATACGAAAACTTACTCAAAGAGAATGGTGCTGAAAATTTCCAAATTCAAAATCGCGGTAAGCGTCGTTTAGCTTATGAGATTAACAAGCATCGGGATGGTGTCTACGTGCAGATGAACTATACCGCTAATGGTAATGCGATTGCTCCGATGGAGCGTGCAATGCGCTTGAGCGAAGAAGTAATTCGTTATTTGACTATCAAGCAAAAACAGCAAACAGTAGAGCCAGAGACACCCGCAGAAGAAGTCTCGATTGCGGCTATCGCTCAAGAAAGATAATTATCTTCTTACAGAAGATTAAATTTTGGTAATCGGTATTTTGGGCAAAATTATCTCAATTAACCATATCCAAAATTTAATCTTTAAAAAAAGTAAAGGAAAGTCAAAAATATATCTCTTTTACCCTTGCCATTACGGCTAGGAATGTTAAATTAACAGATACTTACCTTTAAGCGATCTATATATTTATTGCTCTAAGCGTGGAATAAGATTTATTAAGTAAACTGTAAGACACTGTGAGCCAAACAGATAACTCCACTATCCAAGCTCTCTCCACTGAAGTATCAAAGTTGCGTCAAGAGTTACAGCTTCGAGACCAATTAGTGCAACAGTTGTCTCAAGAGCTATTTCGACTGGTAAAGGGTAATACCGATTTTATGCCCCAGCCAGCAGTTTCTGAACGTCATCAGAACGAGCTAAATGCTTTACGAGAACAACTACAAGCGGTGGAAGAACAGGTAAATTTTTACCAAGAGCAGATTAGCACTCGCGACAGCGAAATTTATCAGTTACGTCAGTCGGTTCAAGAGTTAACTGACCGTAGTAGGATGTTAGAGCAAGTAGTGCAAGAACTACCCCAAATTTATCGTCAGAAGTTTGAGGAACGCATGGCTCCGGTTAGAGAAAAATTAGCTGCTCTACAGCAAGAAAATCGTCAATTGCAAGCAGAATTGCAAAGCGTAAGCTATCGTTTAGCTCTTAAATCTCGCACGGCTTCTCATAGCGGTATTGATTTACCTTCATTTCCTCGCTCTAATCCCCCAGGTGGTATTTCTACCGTACCAAATGTTTAATCTCAGCCATTGAACATTAAATTGAACATTAATAATAATTATTAATTTTTTGTCTGGACGTAGCTAGTTAGTTAGAAGATAATTAAGTGATTTATCCTCGGTGATTTATCAAAAAACTAAAACCTAAGATATTTAAAAATTTAACCATCGGTAATTTATCGAAAAACTAAAACCTAAGATATTTAAAAATTTAACCACAAAATTTAACCTTTATTGGGCTAGATATAGAAACTAGCCCTTTAAAGCAGAAAGAGCTGGTAGTTAAGATTTATTCTAGAAAAAAGAACCTAAACTCATAAAAAACACTAAATTTGTCATCAGAGAGCGAAGAATTACTTGGGTAAAACGATAAAAATGAATAGTTATCAATTTTACCCATCAATGAATTCTTCTATTGCTTTAGTATCCAAAATGGCAGAACATTCCATCAACTTAACAGCATCTCTAGCTATTGCTGAGTGCAGTTTATCTGTATGGAAAGTGAATTAGCATGGCGGTTGATATATAATAATATTCCCTAAGACCAGCCTCAAAGCATTAGTTTGATTGCTGATGTGTTTAATTACTTACCGGGACTAAAATAGCTAAAACAAAATTAGACCTCAGCATTTTGATTTCAAGTTAACAAAAATTAGTTCGCTACAACTAATTTTTTGTTTTTACAAGATGTTCAAAACGTCTTCGTAAGTATTGAAAATTTCAAACACAGAATCTAGATGAGTAAGTTCCAAAACTAAGCGAACTGGTGCAGTAACATTGCAAAGAACAAGACGACAATTCGATTGACGCGCTGTTTTAAGTCCTTTGACCAAACCAACTAAGCCAGAACTATCCATAAAATCTACCTTACTTAAGTCTATAACCCAAAATTGCCCTGGCTGGGGTACAACTTGATTTATCTTTCACTCAAGGTATTTCCACCTTGTAAATCCATTGGTCCTTCGGGCTGGAATAGAATAACTAGACGTTCTATTGTGAAAGTCATAAATTTAACTAGGTAGTTGAAGTACTTAAAAAAACAAAAACAGACACAAATACTACTTGTTTCTCAACTAGAAGCTCTTCGTGCTTACCTACATATTAGTTCGGGTTTTGAGCAATGCAATTGAGACAACTTAAATCAGTATTTATGTCGTATAATTTATCCAAACATCTTTCAGTATAGGCATAAGGGATTTGCTTTTTCCGTAACAATCGCTTCTTTTACAAAATTTTTATAATTCTCCCAGAGATTTATGAATTTCTTGTGAAATTTCTATTATAAATGCTGGTAAATGTAAGGCTGTGATAAATCAACGTCTGGTTTATATGTATTATTAACTACTTATAAATTTTTAAAATAAAAAGATTAAAACCTCAAAATATTTAGCTAATCAAGAATTATTGAATAACTTTTTTTACAAATAGTCATATTTACTTATGATTTTTAGTATAAAAAATAAGCTTGAATCTGCAAGTACTTTCTGAAAAATCAATTAGAGAAAATAAACTGTAACTTAATTGACACCTCATATAAAAAAGAGTCAAGATGTAAAAATGTAAACTTATATAAATATGGAAAGGCTGGATGTCTCTCGATTTCATATCATTAGAGAATATTCAGGAAATTGCTCATCAATATGGTTATTGGGCGATTTTTGTAGGGATTTTATTAGAAAATTTAGGTATTCCACTTCCTGGTGAAACTGTAACCTTGGTAGGCGGTTTTTTAGCTGGGAATGATGAACTTAACTACTGGTTAGTTTTGGCAGATGCAGCATCGGGTGCTGCCATTGGTGGGACTTGTGGCTATTGGATTGGTAGAATTGGTGGTTGGTCTTTGTTGATGAAACTCGCAAGCCTGCTGCGAATTTCTGAAGTTAAGGTTTTGGGTATTAAAGAAAAATTTAGCGAAAATGCTGCTAAAGCCGTATTCTTCGGCAGATTTTTTGCTTTACTACGAATTTTTGCTTCACCATTAGCCGGTATTGCCGAAATGCCTTTTGCTAAATTCCTGTTGTACAACTTTTTAGGTGCTGGTGCTTGGGCTGGTACGATGGTTTCCTTGGCTTTTTTTGCTGGCAAGGTAGTTTCTTTAGAGCAGTTGGTGAAGTGGGTAGGTCAATTCGCTATTTTGGCATTGTTGATTCTTGTGGCTTTGATAGCTGTACCTTTATGGTTAGAGTCGCGTCAGGTTAAGGAAATAACTACTGACGAATAGATTTACAGATCAAAGGTTAAAGGTTAAAGGTTAAAGGTTAAAGGTTAAAATATTGAGTGATTCGTCGGGTTTTGATGAGAGTTGTCTGATGTTATGTCATGTCCGGTTAAACACTTGTAATCAAGTTGATTCGGGAACAGTTAATAATTACCAATTACCCATTACCAACTACCAATTACCAGTTAACAGCGAATAATAACTAATCATTCGGACATGATGTTACAGATAATTATCCTCAAAACCCGACTTATGTTATTTTTGCTGCGACCAAATGCGGGTGGGTAATCCCCAGATGTAAATAAAGCCTTCGGCAGCTTTATGATCGAATTGGTCTTCAGATCCGTAGGTTGCTAATTCAGGATTGTAAAGGGAATTTTCCGAACGACGACCAACAACGATCGCGTTACCTTTAAAAAGTTTGATCCGCACTGTTCCGGAAACTCGTTCCTGTGTGGTTTGAATAAAAGCATCAAGTGCAGCTTTAAGGGGACTAAACCATAAACCGTTGTAAATCAATTGGCTGTATGTTTCTTCAATACCCCGTTTGTAGTGACTAACATCCGCTGTCAAAGTTAAACTTTCCAAATCGCGATGGGCTTGAATTAATACTACCATTGCCGGAGATTCGTAAATTTCCCGCGATTTGATACCTACCAAACGGTTTTCGATCATATCAATACGTCCGACACCGTGATTCCCCACCAATTGATTGAGTTGTGAAATCATCTCAATTGGGTTTTGGGATTCACCGTTGAGAGTTGTAGGAATACCTTTGGTAAAACCGATTTCAATGTACTCTGGTTCGTCGGGAGTATTGACGATCGCTTTTGTCATCTCGTAAATTTCTTCTGGTGGTTCAAATGACGGATCTTCTAACAAACCAGCTTCAATACTCCGACCGAGCATATTTTTGTCAATACTGTAAGGGGAAGATTTTTTAACTGGTGAGGGAATACCAAACCGTTCTCCATAGGCAATAGTTTCTTCGCGACTCATTCCCCATTCCCGTGCTGGTGCGAGTATTTTAAGATGGGGATTCATCGCTGTAACAGCCACGTCAAAACGAACTTGGTCGTTACCTTTACCAGTACAACCGTGGGCGATGGCATCAGCTTGATATTTTTGGGCTGTTTCTACTAATGCTTTGGCAATTAAAGGACGTGCGAGGGCAGTTGCTAGGGGATAACGATTTTCGTAAATAGCATTAGCTTGAATAGCTTTAAATGCATAATCGTTGATGAAAGTTTCTCGAACATCCGCTATTAGCGATTCACTTGCACCTGACTTGAGAGCTTTTTCACGAATTGGTTCTAATTCTTCACCTTGACCTAAATCTGCTGCTAGAGTAATTACTTCTTCTACTCCCCATTCTTGTTTGAGGTAGGGGATACATACAGATGTATCTACTCCACCGGAATATGCTAAGACAACCTTTTTGGCGCGACCCATTGATTATTTCTCGATGCTGCAAAACGACGATGGTTTATTATCTAATTAATTTAGGTATATTCTCCTCAGTATTTATACTAATTAAGTATTTTCTACAGGATGTAGATATACTTAAGCCAGTACTGTTGTGATTAAACTATTCAGGGTAAATGCGGGGATTGATGGAGTGAGATGAAAGTATTAAAGGTAAAATTAACAACTTTTTTATTTCGAGTGAGAAATGAGGAACGGGTATATTTGAAAATGCTAGCGGTAAAATAACTTTTGAGCAGAGTGATAAACTTCCGTTAGATCAAAATGCTCCTGCACCAGGTGTAGCGACATTGAAATTTAACGTGCAAACACTCCGGCAAGTATCAGAATCAACTAATATTTTTGGGTTAGCTAAGTGGGTGTGCAAAATTAATTGTGTCATTGCGAGCGACAGCGTTAGCTTCGCTATACTGCGTAAACGCGTAGCGTGTCCGTCAGGACTCAGCAATCTCAAAGTGTTGCGATGAACCGCACCCTACGGGTGAATGCTTCGTTTCACTTCGTTCAACTCGCAATGACAAATACACAATTAATTTTGCCTAAGTACTTATAGGAATAGTTGGAACTGGTTTAATTGTGCGTGGAAAACGTCGTAAAGCTGTTTTGAAACGATAAATAATTGTTTAGAACAGGGATTAAAAGGGATTACACTGATTTCACGGATTTAATTACCCAGTTATCAATTCCTCTCAACCCTATTCCCTACTCCCTATGTGTATCATTATCAAATCATAAATTCCGTAAGCGCAGTCAGCTAAGGAACAGCAGTATAGTTGTAGCTGTCCTATGCTTAAGGGAATAGTGTTGGGGGTGAGACTGTGTTTTTTAGTATTGTGATTCCGACTTATAATCGTAAACCTATTTTAGAAAAGTGCCTTAAAGCTTTAGAGGTACAAAATTTGAGTCCGTCTGGGGTGGTATCGGATTACGAAATTGTGTTGGTTGATGACGGTTCTACTGATGGTACCTTGGAATGGTTGTCAACACACAGAGATCAATTTCCCCATGTGCGAACCTTCGAGCAAGAACACATGGGAGCTGCTGCGGCACGGAATTTAGGGGTAGAAGAAGCGAAAGGCGATACAATTATTTTTATTGATAGCGATTTAGTTGTTACAGAAGTTTTTCTGCAAGCTCATGCAGATGCTTTAACTGAAGGAAAGAAAAAGTTAGGAAATGACAGGTTTTTTACTTATGGTGCGGTAATCAATACTGCTAACTTCGAGAATCCTACTTCTGAGCCATATAAATTAACTGATTATTCTGCTGCTTTTTTTGCTACAGGAAACGTGGCTATTCCTAAACATTGGTTAGAAAAAGCTGGACTTTTCGATACTGGTTTTCAACTTTATGGTTGGGAAGATTTAGAGTTAGGTGTGCGGCTGAAAAATTTGGGTTTAAAGTTAATTAAATGTCCGGAAGCTGTGGGTTATCATTGGCATCCAGCTTTTAATTTAGAGCAAATTCCGAATTTAATTGATAAGGAAATTCAACGCGGACGTATGGGAGTTTTATTTTATCAAAAACATCCCACTTGGGATGTAAGAATGATGATTCAAATGACTTGGTTACATCGTTTGCTATGGGGTGTACTTTCGTTGAATGGTGCGGTAAATGAGCGGACAATGGCTCCATTATTGCGGCAGTTAATTAAATCGGGTAAATCACAATTAGCTTTGGAATTGGCTCGGATTTTCTTAAATTGGTATAACGTTCAAGGTGTTTATGCTGCTTATGTAGAAGCGAAAAAGGAACAGAAAATATAATTAGAATATTATTACAATTGCGGATATCGTTTGCGATGCATTTATAAAAAGCTCTGTCTTCTGTTAATAGGAAAGGTAGAGCTTTACCAATTGTGATCACAAGGCAGAAGAAAAATCTTTTTGATATATGATTTACGCGATTGTCTCTTGGGCGGGCGTTGGTGCGTGACACAGAAGAAGTTTATTATTACCTTCAAAATTTTTCAAAGTGTCAATTGGTAAAAGGTTAATTTTTCGTAGGGTAAGAAGTCGGGTTTTTATGACTGTTTTCTGATATTACGGATATTTATCGTAAAAACCCGACTTCTCAGCAGTTGAAATTAAACTCCAGTTTGTTGCCCTCAAGTCGAGCAAAAATAGAATTAACAGTGAAATTCGGTTTTCCTCCTCAAAGGCAGCATTTTTATGTGGTAAATTAGAAAAGTTTTCTAATCTCGCACATCTAGAAATTCGGGTGTTTCCAGTCAGGAAATGCAACTAGATGGAGGTTTAACCCGAATCGGAGAAAAAATATGCCTGTTGTTTCATTGGCTCAAATGATGGAGTCAGGAGTTCATTTCGGACATCAAACCCGCAGATGGAACCCGAAAATGTCTCCTTATATTTACACTTCCCGGAATGGAGTGCATATCATTGACTTGGTGCAAACAGCCCAGTTGATGGAAGATGCATATTCTTATATGCGAACTAATGCAGAACAAGGTAAAAAGTTTCTGTTTGTTGGCACTAAGAGACAAGCTGCGGGAATCATTGCTCAAGAAGCCAGTCGTTGTGGAGCGCATTATATCAACCAGCGCTGGTTGGGTGGAATGCTCACCAACTGGACGACGATTAAAACGCGAGTAGATCGATTAAAAGATTTAGAGCGTCGTGAAGACAGCGGTGCGCTGGATTTATTACCGAAGAAAGAAGCTTCAATGCTGCGTCGGGAATTATCAAAGCTACAAAAGTACCTCGGTGGGATTAAAAATATGCGGAAAATCCCCGATGTAGTGATAATTGTAGACCAACGCCGGGAGTATAACGCAGTTCAAGAATGTCAGAAGTTGGGATTGCCGATTGTATCTATGTTAGATACAAATTGTGACCCAGATGTGGTAGATATTCCCATTCCTGCCAACGATGACGCGATTCGTTCGATAAAATTAATCGTAGGTAAATTAGCGGATGCTATTTATGAAGGTCATCACGGTCAATTGGATAGTGATGAAGAGTACGATTATGAAAGCTCTGAAGAAGAATACGATTACGAAGATGAAAGCGAATCAGGTAATGATTCCTATGGTTATAGTGACGACGAAGATGATTCTGAAGAATAAAGTTTAAAGTTTAAATAAATTTTATTAATTCAGTAATCAGCAACAAAGCCGGAGGAGTGATAAAAGTATTCAGGTTTTCGGTTTGACAACAACATCTTTAAATCAGTGAACAGTGAAGCGCGCAGCGTGACGCGGTAGCGTCATACAGTAAACACAGTCCTATGGTGTTCTATTTAAACCAATACAGAAGACGCGCTCCCCTTATCTGGGTGGGGGACTACCCCTTTCCCAAGTATAAACGTGACTGATAACTGATAACTGATAACTTTTAAATTCCTCCTGCTTTTTATACTTTTGGTTTGGATAAAAAAATTTTTGGATATTCCACGGCACGAGTAATATAGAAATACTCAATACCCCAGAGCTATTACAACTGTCATTGACGTACTCCGGGGGCATGAACGCACGGGCGAGGCTTTAAACTCATTAATGTTGGTAAAGTAGAAATTGAGGCAATATGGCGGAAATATCTGCAAAATTAGTCCAGGAGTTACGGCGGAAAACTGGCGCTGGCATGATGGACTGCAAAAAAGCGCTGAAAGAAACCGACGGTGACATTGAAAAAGGTATCGAATGGTTACGTCAAAAGGGCATTGCTGGCGCAACTAAAAAAAGCGATCGCATTGCTGCTGAGGGTTTAATTGAGACTTACGTTGAACCAAATGGTCGTGTTGGCGTATTATTAGAAGTAAATTGCCAAACTGACTTTGTTGCTCGTAATGAAGCTTTTAAAACTTTGGTTCAAAACTTAGCGAAGCAAGCGGCTACTGCTGATAGCGTCGAGTCTTTATTAGCTCAACCCTATGCCGAAAGCAAAGATAAAACGGTTGAACAATCTATCGCTGAAACAATTGCCACTCTCGGTGAAAATATCAAAGTCCGACGTTTTGTTAATTACTCTTTATCCGGAGATAAGCAAGGTGTTGTAGACAGCTATATTCATACTGGTGGTAGAGTTGGTGTGTTAGTTGAACTCAAGTGCGATTCCGAAGCTGCTGCTGGCAAGGAAGAGTTTCAAGCATTAGCAAGAAACGTGGCGATGCAGGTTGCTGCTTGTCCAAATGTTGAGTATATCAGTGTAGACCAAATTCCTGCTGAAATTGCTCAGAAAGAAAAAGAAATCGAAATGGGACGGGATGATTTAGCGAAAAAGCCTGACAATATTAAAGAAAAGATTGTTCAAGGCAGAATCGACAAGCGTCTTCAAGAAATGACTTTGTTGGATCAGCCTTATATCCGCGATCAAAGTACTTCCATTGAAGAATTAGTCAAACAAACTGGTTCTAAAGTCGGCGGAGCAATTTCTATCAGTCGCTTCGAGCGTTATATTCTTGGTGAAGGTATTGATAAAAAAGAAGAAGACTTTGCCTCTGAAGTTGCCGCACAATTAGGCAATAAATAATTCAGTTCAGAGTAGTTTCGTTTTTATACGGGTCAATCTTCCATTCGGTTGACCTGTTTTTTATATATTAAGTACATATAAGTCAATAATTGTTAATTAATTGTATGTTTTGGGATTTTATTCCCAAGCAATCCAAAAATCAAAATTATATTTGATATTACTTTTGTGTTAGTTCAAATCTTAGAAGCGATTACCTGGGAATAATTGCGTACTCCTGTACCACAACTAAGATAAAATGGAAGAAATATATGGCAAGACCAATTGAGCGAATAGAACAGGATATTATTGAGCTAGAAAAAGCCATCAGCGCGATCGCAATACAACTGAAAAATGCTTATGAGAGTTATTTGTCGGTTTTGGGAAAAGCTGTTTGTCAGCAGTTGATTTTAGCAAGCTATCATCTGTGTACTCAAGGTTATCCCGAAAATTTTCTGAAATTATCTTTAAATCAACGCCAGAAATTGCAGCAAGCTATGCGTAATTTAGCAAAATCTGCATCCCAAGATATGCAAGCTTTAATTGATGATCAGGAGTTAGAAGAAGATGAGGAAGAAGAGGAAGAAGAAGTTGTTGATCAACATGAGTATAAAGAAACAATAGAAGAAAATAATCAAGAACATCTAGAGGAAAACTTAGAGATTGAGGAAGAAGATTTAGTCGGAATTATCCAAGAGTTGGATATGGAAGATGAAGATGATCAAGATTTAGCAGAAATTGCTCGAAATTTAGAAGCAGAAGATGATGGACAACTGACAAATAATTTGTCTCAAACTACTTCCTATACTTCAATTCCTCCAAATGTTAAAATACCATCTTTTTCTGAGAATTTTTCTTTTCCCATGTTGTCCTTAGAACCCTCACTCAGTAACGATTGGAAAAAGTGGTTTAGCCCCAATACTTCCAATCCTATGGAATTAGCTGCTTGGCAAAAAAATTTAGAAAAAGCTATTAGTTATATATTGAAAAGTTTGTCCCGTGATGGCAATCGTTTATTACAAAAGGCTAATATTTTACCTCAGAAATTGCCTGAACCTATTTTAGAAGCAGCAGCAGCCTCTGTGGAAGCATCTACGGAAATGATTCCTGGGCCTCCGAATTTACTCAGTTTGGTTGTTGGTATTGAAAGTGAAGAAAAACAATTGGATGCGGAAAGTTTGACTCAAATCATGGCTTTAAATCTACGGTTAGTTGAAATCGAGTTTGCTGATGTTAAACTTTCTTCTGAACGCCAGCAGATTCGCAATATTTTGAATCAATTAGCCAAGTTAGGCAGAGAATATCAAAAGAAACAGCGAGAGCGTTCTGTAGCTACCGCAGAAGCAGCTTGGCGTGCTAGTTGGTATGAGGATTAGGGTAAGAGTTAGGAGTTAGGAGTTATGAGTTATGAGTTATGAGTTGATTAATTATTTTGGTGCCTTATAACTGTCAACTATCAACTGTCAACTATCAACTAATTGTAAATGACGAATGACAAACCAGATTGGATAAGATTGCAAAAAGCCTTGACGGTGGAAACGGAACAAGGTTTTATTAACTTGCAGGGTAGACAATATCTCTTCAATGAGTTTCTGACTTTAACTTTTGGTCAATTTCCTGTCGGCTTACCTACAGATGAACGTCGTCGCTGGCAGGAGTTTGCTGTTAAATTTGCAAATTATCCAAATCTGGAAACTGAAGATAGACAGCATTTGGTGGCGGAAACTCGTCGCTATCTTTATAAGTTACAACATCAAGGGGAAGAGGAAAGTACTGTTAATAATGTCAATAATTATGATTCCTACTCAAAAGCCCAAGTCCAAATTCCTAAAACTAAAATTGTCGCCGAGGTAAATCCCCGACTTGCACCGGATTTAAACCAAAAACTCAGCGATTTACCCCAAATTGGCTTTAAAAAAGCTGGTCAATTACAACGTCTTGGTTTGGATACGGTGCGCGATTTACTATTTTACTTTCCCCGCGACCATATTGATTACGCTAATCAAGTATGTATTGGTGAACTACAAGCAGGTGAAACAGTTACTTTAGTGGCAACGGTGAAGCGCTGTAACTGTTTTTGTAGCCCTAAAAATAAGAAATTATCGATTTTAGAAATTCAGTTAAAAGATAACTCCGGTATTTTAAAAATTAGTCGTTTTTACGCAGGCGCTCGTTATAGCAGTCGCCCTTGGCAAGAAAGTATGAAGCGTCGCTACGCTGTGGGTAGTACTGTTGCTGCTTGTGGATTAGTCAAGGAAAGTAAGTACGGTTTAACTTTTGATAATCCAGAGTTAGAAGTTTTAGCAAATCCGGGAGATGCCATTGAATCCCTGACTGTGGGTAGAGTCGTGCCAGTCTATTCCTTGACGGAAGGATTGGTGGCTAATACTGTGCGACAAGCGGTAATTGCGGCTTTACCGGCAACGGCGCAGTTGAAAGAACCTTTACCAAAAGGTTTATTAAAAAAATATCAATTAATGGAATTAAAAGAGGCAATTAATAATATCCATTTTCCTGCCGATAGCGATAGTTTACGAGCTGCACGTCGTCGTTTGGTATTCGATGAGTTTTTCTATCTGCAACTGGGTTTACTACAACGTCAACAAAAAGCCCGTCAAATTCAAACTAGTGCGATTCTAGCTCCCCAAGGTGAGTTATTAAAACAATTCCATGAAATATTACCGTTTCAATTAACAGGAGCGCAACAACGAGTTATCCAAGATATTCTCAAGGATTTACAAAAATCTACACCAATGAATCGTTTGGTACAAGGAGATGTCGGTTCTGGTAAAACTATTGTCGCAGTGATTGCAATTATTGCCGCTATTCAATCCGGTTATCAAGCTGCTTTAATGGCTCCCACAGAAGTCTTAGCAGAACAACATTATCGTAAGTTAGTTAGCTGGTTTAACCTCCTACATTTACCAGTAGATTTACTGACAGGCTCTACTAAAACG
The DNA here is from genome assembly GCA_012033205.1 of Richelia sp. SL_2_1. Taxonomy (GTDB): domain Bacteria; phylum Cyanobacteriota; class Cyanobacteriia; order Cyanobacteriales; family Nostocaceae; genus Rivularia. The sequence continues at coordinate 20,868 of JAAUSO010000106.1, forward strand.
GCAAAAAGACGACAAATTCACGCTCAGTTAGAAACGGGAGAATTACCACTTTTAGTCGGAACTCATGCTTTAATTCAAGACCCAGTAAACTTCCAGCGATTGGGTTTAGTGGTAATTGACGAACAGCATCGTTTTGGAGTACAGCAACGAGCGCGTTTACAGCAAAAAGGTGAACAGCCTCATGTTTTAACCATGACAGCAACTCCGATTCCACGAACTTTAGCGCTGACAATTCACGGTGATTTAGATGTAAGTCAAATTGATGAATTACCACCGGGAAGACAGAAGATTAAAACTACAGCTTTGAGAGGAAGTGAACGCAGTCACGCTTATGATTTGATTCGCCGAGAAATTGCTCAGGGAAGACAAGTTTATGTGGTTTTACCCTTGGTAGAAGAATCCGAAAAATTAGATGTACGCTCCGCAGTAGAGGAACATAAAAAGTTGCAGGAAGCAGTATTCCCCGAATTTCAGGTAGGATTACTCCATGGTCGCATGACTTCCGCTGACAAAGATGCTGCAATTACGAAATTTCGCGATCGCCAAACCCAAATTCTGGTTTCTACTACTGTGGTGGAAGTAGGTGTAGATGTCCCAAATGCAACGGTAATGTTAATTGAAAATGCGGAAAGATTCGGGTTGTCGCAACTGCATCAATTACGAGGACGTGTTGGTCGTGGTGCAGCGCAATCTTTTTGTATTTTAATCAGCGGTTCTCGCAGCGCTGATGCTCAACAAAGATTGAAAGTATTAGAACAGTCTCAAGACGGGTTTTTTATTTCAGAAATGGATATGCGTTTTCGAGGTCCTGGTGAAGTTTTGGGAACTCGACAATCGGGTGTACCAGATTTTACTTTAGCAAGTTTAGTCGAAGACGAAGAAATATTAGTTTTAGCTCGTCAAGCTGCGGAAAAAATTATCGAAATCGATGCCACTTTAGAACAATGGACGTTAATGAAAGATGAGTTGAAATGCCGTTATGAAAAGTTAATGGGTGGAACTATTTTGACGTGATTGGAAATAATAATTATGGTGAGTTGTTCTTACTCGAATATTACAAAAATGTTTTATAAATTGTTTTACATATTAGATAAATAGTATTTATTGACATTTTTCTCGAAATAACTGGAAGAATCTATTTAATTAAAAAACACAAAATAGGTGCAAACAGATTGTACACAGTACTTTATTCTACACTATAAAAGTGACTTATGTCACGTCCCAAAAACAACGTAATTTCGTGGAATTAATGAATAAATTCGCATTATTAATGACCTAAATTCTTAATTATCATGAATTTTGCCTTTTTTTGTAACTCAGCACTGAGAAAAAAGTGATGTTTATATGTAGATTTGTTACTTACGGTCGATTTTTAGGTATTTCATATCACCTAAAAAATCATCACGCCGTATATTAACGGAGAATAATCGGAAATTATATAAATTGAATTTTAAAATTGAATTTTTAAAAATTGCGGTAAAGAGTTTTATTTAATGTGAGTTAGATGGAACTGACAAACAATCATTAGAAGTCGGGTTTTAAGGATAAGTCATAAAAACCCGACTTCTCAAAACTGCTTATTTCGACATCAAAGGTAGTTAAAAGGTCGTTTTTTTTTAAGCGTCGTAGCATTACTCAGATGTATTTAAGAATTAGATATAAACTTACTGAATTACGTAAAATTATAAGTATTTGATATTACAACAAAAACGATAAAATCGTATTTATATTGAGAAAAAGCGGGTTTTATATAAATGCTATATGTAAAAATTGCTGCAAATATATTTACTTCCTTCCCGCCCTAAAATTAGCTTTCACCCCTGGAGGGTGCGGTTCATCTCTATGAAATCTCTTTCCTCCGTGTTCTCTGCGTCTAGGACGATTTTTTTAGGTAATCTTTGAGCGGAAAAGGAGTATTGTCAGAAGTCAAAAAATAATTCCGATCAACCTATACCAAAACTGTAATCAATCAAGTTTCGGCATTAGAGGATGATATATAGCAAAGACTAGATATTATCGAATTAGAATATTGCGATCGCGATATAGATTTAGCTTAAACAAACATGTTGCCTCTCACCTACCTGTAAGGAGGCTCCGGAGATGAATTTTTGGGTGATGACGAATTGACCTCTAAACGATTTAATCCACAGGATTAACAGTGCTAGGGGTCGATAAGGAGTCACCATTTTTAATTTCAAGTGTGTCGATAAAATCTTCAAGAATATGAGTCATTGTAGTATCTTTCTGACTTGCATACATTCTTAAGATATTTAAACGACGTTCGGAGAGCCTTAAATTAACTGATTTATTTTTCATAGTGTCTGTTCAATGTCTTTACTATATGTGATCATATAAATAGGTCGAAAACAAAAGGACAATTATGAAAACTTCCTACCAATACAAAATTAAACCTAATAAGCAGCAAACAGAAAAAATTGATAAGACTCTAGAAATGTTGAGACATCAATATAATTTTATGTTGGCTGAAAGGTTCAATTGGTATGAACAAAATCGTTGTCCTATTGATAGATGTCCAATCAGCATTTGTGATTTACCAGAATTAAAAGAACAACCATTATACTACAATCAAAAAGCATCGCTAGTTCAATTAAAAATTGATAGAGCTTGGTATAAGGATATTCACTCTCAAGTCTTACAAGAAGTTCCTAAAAAAGTAGAACTAACTTTTGATAGATGGTTAAAGGGAGATGTTAACGGTAAAAAATCTGGTAAACCCAGATTTAAAGGTGCTGGGCAATATAAAACTTTTACTTACACTCAATTTAAACAGCATAATTTTGCTAATAACAAAATAACGCTTTCAAAAATTGGAGACGTTAAAGTAATTGTTCATCGTCAAATACCAGATGGTTTTGATATTAAAACGGTTTCTGTTA
>JAAUSO010000107.1 GCA_012033205.1 Richelia sp. SL_2_1
TTCAAAACCTTGCGATTGCTTCATTTCGCTTCGCTACATTCGCAATGACATTGTGTAATTAATTCTGCTTGGTTACTTATTAAGGGGAATAAGTACCGATTGATTGTTAGCATGGATTATGCAGAAGTAATGATTTATATTAAATATATCCTAACTCACGCCGAATATGATAAGGAGTATTGGAAAAATGACCCTTACTTTTAATATAGAAAAATATAAAGAGTTATTAATAGCTCATGTTCCAAAACTGATAAAGACTGAAGAAGAAAATGAAAAAGCTTTAGCGATTGTAGAAGAGTTAATGCACAGAGCGCGAACCCCAGAAAAAAATGAATTATATCAGTTGTTAATTACTTTAATTGAAATATTTGAAAAGGAAAAATATCATTTTAATGAGCCGACCAATATTCAATCTTTGATTTCATTTCTTTTTGAGCAATCAGGAAAGACTATAGATGATTTACAGCAATACATAGGGTCACAACAATTAGTCAGTGATATTTTAGAAGCAAAACAGAACATAACTCCAGAGATAGCTCAAAAATTAGGTGCTTTTTTTCATGTAGAACCAACTCTATTTACAGAAACATAACTTTACTCATAACTATTAATTTTTGGTATTCATAATCATTGATAATCAAGAGACTTGGTTGAGAAGTGCGATCGCTTTAGGGTACGGGTTAAATTCAAAGCGCGATGCTTTTACAGTATGGTTTGGTTGAGAAGTGCGATCGCTTTTGCAGTACGGGTTAAGTTAGAAGTGCGATCGCTTGTAGAGTAAAGCTTGGTTGAGAAATGCGATGCCCATTCAACTAAAATAAATATAAGCCGACACACCACATCCTACGGAAAAAACATGAAACCATCAAATTTACGTAGTAAACTGCTGAAAGAAATCGATCTTATCCCTGAAGCAAAACTGGAAGAAATATATAATTTTATCCATCATTTTCGAGTCTGTGTAGAAGCATCTCAAAGCACACCCGAACAAATCATGGAGTTTGCAGGCTGTTGGGATGATATGCCAGATGAGACATTTTCCGACTTCAATGAAGAAATAACTACACGTCGTCAACAGGCTTTTTTGGGAAGAAGAAGTGATGAAACCAGCCTTAGTTGATACGAATATTTTATCCTTGTTTTTCCGTAATCAAGCCCTAGTCGTTGAGAAATTTAATGAATATACTCAGAAATATAGCAAAATTAATATTAGCATTATTACTTATTACGAAATAGTAAGTGGACTGAAGCACCGTGACGCACAAAAACAATTAACATCTTTTTTAGAATTTGCTTCATACAACGTAGTTTTACCCCTCACAATAGAATCAACAACAATTTCTGGCGAAATTTATGCCAGTTTAAGAAAAAAGGGAACACCAGTAGATGATATAGATATTCTCATCGCTGGTATCGCCATTACCAACGATTTGGTTCTTGCAACTAATAATTTGAGAGATTTCGAGAAAATCGAAGATTTAGAGATTGAAGACTGGAGTCAGACGTAAAAGCGTTTAATTTTGCATTGCTCACAAAACTTGCGATCGCACGACTAATCATCTTGAAACGGTGCATTGCGCTAACACGACTACCCAACCCCAAAAAAATTTTACCAACTGCGTAATTACATTGAAAGAAATTCGTATTCTCTTGTGAAAGGGTTCATAAGTAGATGTCGTCGCGAAATAAATAGATAAAGTATTTGCGATTCTTCTACCTTTTGGAGAAAAAAAGGATTTCTAAAATGCAAAGTAATTACATACCTGCGGGTTTATTGAAGCGATATTTTGCCCACTTATTTGACATCATAATTCTATCTGTAATTACTATTGTCATAGGAGCGATTCCCGTTGTAATTTATAGTTTATTTCTCGAAACGGACGAGATAAATATCCGTTTTTGATAGTGACCTTGGTAAAAGCGGTCAAACTACAACCGGACGTGAAGATTTCCATAAGCTCATGGCTGCTGTAGGTTTAGGAGAAGTGGGAGCAGTTTTAGCTCTGGAAGCTTCAAGATTTTCTCGTTCCCAAGCAGATTGGCATAAACTTTTAGATATCTGTGCCCTTACAGATACCTTGATAATAGACCACGATGGGATTTATGACCCGAATGATTTTAATGACCGAGTAATATTAGGATTCAAAGGAACCTGGAGTCATACCGAGTTACACGGTATGCGTCTGCGTTTACAAGGAGCCAAGTTAAATAAAGCCAAAAAAGGAGAATTGCGCTGCTCTCCACCTACTGGCTATGTTTATGACCCAGAAGGAAAACTAGTAATAGATCCAGACGAAGGAGTAGTCGCTGCAATAAAGCTAGCCTTCCAACAGTTCCGTATTCTTGGAACGGCGTTTAAAGTGATGCGCTACTTTTGTATAAACGACATTCCTTTCCCGAGAAGACGCTGGCGACAGAAGCAAGTTGGTACACTTTATTGGGGACCAGCCAATCTTAGTCGTATAACTACTCTACTACATAACCCAACTTATACAGGAACATACGTGTATGGTAGACGACGTTGCGTTAACGTAATCGAGGATGGTCAAATAAAGAAAGTTAAAACCCAGAGTCTACCCCAAGATGAATGGAAAGTTGTAATCCACAATGCTCATGAGGCTTATATCAGTTGGGAGGAATATTTGTCTAATTGCGAGCGACTCAGACAAAATAGCCCAGTTCCCTTATCAGAAGGATGTTCAGGCACGCCTAGAGAAGGCTTTGCTCTGCTCCAAGGTCTAGTTATTTGCGGTAAATGCGGAAGAAAGATGAGTCCTCGTTACCACGGTAACGGTGGTTGTAGAGCGGCTTATGAATGCACCCAAGCTCGCAAGCAAGATGGCAACATGGGTGTTTGTTGGAGCGTAGCGGGAGCAGCAATTGATACAGCAGTCGCAGATCATGTGCTTGAAGCTATAGATACCGAACAACTTGATATTTCTCTTGCCGTGCTATCCGAACTTGATTATCAAGCCCAAGAGGCAGATAAAACATGGCAACTCAGGTTGGAAAGAGCGCGTTACGAGGCTGATAGAGCTTTCCGCCAATATGATGCAACTGAGCCAGAAAATCGTTTGGTCGCTCGTACATTAGAAAGACGGTGGAATGAAAAATTACAGCAATTAGCAGAATTGGAAGAAGCATATTCCAAAGTCCATCAAGTACAAAGGTTGGAGTTAACAGCAGCACAAAGGCAACAAATTTTACACTTAGCCAAAGATATTCCAACACTTTGGCACGCTAGTAGCACTACTAACCAAGAGCGCAAAGAGATACTAGGATTGTTAATAAAACAAGTTGCTCTTACTCCAATTGATACTCCCGAACGCTCTACTCGTATCCAAATACTTTGGCACACAGGAGTTACGAGTATCTTATATGCACTACGTCCAACAACTGGTCAAAGATTTCAAACACCAAACGAAGTTGTTCAACTTATTGAAGAATTAACTTCTGGTCGAACTGATACCGAAATCGCTTTGGAACTTAATCAACGAGGTTTGGTGAGTGGTACTGGTCGTACTTTTACCAAAGGGAGTGTCGCTTGGATTCGATGGAAGTTTGGTATTGAAAAGCCTTTAGCCGACCCAATTGTTGCAAAATCAGGGGTTAGCCCGGAGGGCTACTATTCCACGAGTGCTTTGGCATCACTATTAGGTGTTGGAATTCATACCATCTACTACTGGCGAGACAAAGGAATTATCCAGGCTTTCCAAGAAACACAAAGAAGTCCTTGGTGGTATGTTGTCACACCTGAAGTGTTAGATACTTTACGTGAGAAAATCTGCCGTGTACCAGTAAAACCGAAATAATTTTCCGTTTGTACCCGTCAATAAAATAACAACATTGAAATAATTGTTAACCCTTTGAATAATTTTCAAAGGGTTTTTGTTTATCATCCCTGCTGTTGTGGGATAAATTTCTTACCATCATATTGCCAAGCAATTCCATCTGGGTCATGCCCCTTAGTCCATTTGCCAAAATTTCTTGCGGTTTTCTTGTGGCAAAGGGTGCTAGGAGAAACATCTAATCTTCTTGCTAAAGCTGCACCAGTTAGTGAATGTGGGGGAGCATCAGAATTTTGAATTTCTTTAATTGATTGCGAGCTACTTAACGACTCCAAAGGTGACTCACTATTGTCTGGTGTGGTTTTAAGATGATTATCATGGGACACCGATAATTGTTTAGTAAGTGAGCCACTATGACCCTCAATAGTAACCTCTTTTACCTCTAGTGACTCACTTGGTAGGCTAATAATTGATTCACCAGTAATCTTGTCTGATTCTACTAGTCCTAATGGTGAATCACTCGGCGAGCCACTAATTGGCTCGTCTGACACATTAGACTTTAGTGATTCACTTGGTGAGTTACTAATTGACTCATCGTCTGACTCTGGGAGCTCACTCTCTGATAAGAAAGAAGATTCCTTTGACTTATCATCCTCGCTCGCTTTCTGCTCCCATTCAGGTTGATTGTAGTCTACTGGTGACTCACTTACTGATAATGGTGGAGACTCTTCTGGCTTTTTCTGTTTCTTAGTCTTTAACTTAGTATCTGCTTGTGCATTAACTTCAGATTCTTGCAAATTCGATTGTAAGCCTTGATAAGCCTGCCTAAGAAATGTGACTTCCTCAAGCAGGCTACAAACTTTCCCTCTAAATCATCAAGACGTTTAGTTGTCGAAGGTGTGTCACTCGGTGTTGTAGGTGTGCTACTAAAAAAATAATTTTCAAGGATTGCGATAATTGCAGCAGAATCAGATTTCAACCCCTGCTCATTCTTAAATTCAACTAAACGCTCATAAATTCTTTTGGGTGGGTAGGCTGCTACACGCGGATTGTCCGTTGCCATAAAGCACCATTCCTTCCATAGTTCCTGTTTTAGTTTACCATTAGTACCAACTGGGTAGACTACTAGTAAGCTACTAACTTTAGTGCTAGAACCTACGTACTATACCAAGGTCAAGCCTCAACCATATGAGAGATATAGTTTTAGAGGTTTTTTAGATTTAAGAATTGAACCACGACTCGTTTAGCGCAGCGGCAACAAGGCGGGCTATAGGCGGTTTAGGTTGTTACCAGTTAATTTGTAGCCCGTCTTGTTGTAAACGAGGAGAGCGGAGCGGTGGTTCAATTCGCCGTTCCAACAGATCAGCTTAGTATTACCTATTACATCGATACAAATATCTAAAATGCTACTAGCAACCCACTAGTAATACACCTTGAGACTGAAGTTACCCTTTATTTATTTTTATGATGGCTATCCTGCTATTCCTTCAACTCCGCTCTAACATGAGGAAATACAGGGATTCTTTTAAAGCATCCCAAAGCTTCATTGAGTCGAGGTGCAATATGAATACATCGTCGCAAGCTTTAGAACAAAAAGGCATTGAGTTGTTACAATCCTTTGCAAAAAAAGCCCGAACTTGCGGTGTGGAGGTTGAATACGTTCAAGCTACTGGTTCTCCAGGATTTATGATTTGTAAGGTTGCGAGCGGTCGAGAGGTTGACTTGATTTTGATGGGTCGTCATGGACGTACCGGATTAAGTGAATTTTTATTAGGTAGTGTTAGCAATTATCTACTGCATCATGCACCTTGTTCTGTTCTAACAATTCAAGGACCAATTCATGAAGATGCAACTGATTCTTTAGTAATGGAAGCAGCTTCGATGTAATTTAATCTTGATTTATTTTTTAGACCTACCAAGTATTCTGGGAGGTCTTTTATAAATGACAATTTTATTGTTAGTATTATGGTTCATTCTTGGAAAGCTATTTCGCTTCTTAAATAGTTAAACAACCATCATTTGGAACAGATAATTCAAGTAATTGATGGTTTTAACTTGCTAATGGATGACGATAAGTTGTGATGTTTTTTCTTTGGAAAGTCATTAGATAATTAGTTCTTTTAGTCGGATTTAACTGTGTTGGCAATTCTCCTGCTATCGTCTCTGTGGGTGAGACAGATTTTTTGCTACTACATACTGGCATAGCTTGCCAACAACTCCGACAAAACCAGTAACTTCCATTTGTATCTACATAGGATAAAAGTATGTCTTTGCAACAAGGACAGTAATTCATGATTCTTTAAATTCAGGGGTGTTTCATTGCAATGACTATAAATTTTAAATTTGAGGAACTTGTGAGGAGATGGGGAGAGGGGAGACAAGGAGATGGGGAGACATATAAGTAATCTATCACTACTCACTCCTAACTCTTAACTCCTAACTACTAACTCTTAAAATCATCCTCACAAAATCCTCAAATTATCTGACTATAAACATATTTGTGTGGGAGAAGAAGAACGGAAACAATACATATTGCTCAAATTGAGTTACAGGAAGTCAAGTTATGCGAAACACAGCGGTTAATCAAAAATCGGAACGTCTTCGTTCTACCGAACAAGCTTTAGTATTACCTTTAGATGAAGTTGGAATTAGCGATATATCTAAAGTTGGCGGAAAAAACGCCTCTTTAGGAGAAATGATTCAACAACTTCAATCTAAAGGTGTTAAGGTTCCTACCGGATTTGCTACTACTGCTGATGCTTATCGGCATTTTATCTCTTCGGCAGGATTGGAAACGAAACTTAGAGAGATATTTGCGGATTTAGATGTAGAAGATATTGGCAACCTGCGAGAACGAGGTAGAAAAGCCAGAGTTTTAATGTTGCAAACCTCTTTCCCAGAAGAACTGCAACAAGCAATAGCCCAAGCTTACGAAAATCTTTGTTCTGAGTACGGTACCGATACCGATGTCGCAGTTCGTTCCAGTGCAACTGCTGAAGATTTACCTGATGCAAGCTTCGCAGGACAGCAAGAAACTTATCTCAACGTTCACGGATTACCCGGTGTTTTGCAATCTTGTCATAAGTGTTTTGCATCAATTTTTACGGATAGAGCCATTTCTTACCGTCAAATCAAAGGCTTCGACCATTTTGATGTAGCCCTTTCTGTCGGCGTACAAAAAATGGTACGTTCTGACTTATCAACTTCTGGGGTGATGTTTTCCATCGATACCGAAACTGGTTTTAAAGATGCTGCGCTGATTACGGCAGCATATGGTTTGGGTGAAAACGTCGTCCAGGGTGCCGTGAATCCCGATGAATACCTGGTATTTAAACCGACATTAAAACAAGGCTATGGTCCCATTTTAGAAAAACGTCTGGGAAGCAAAGAAATCAAGATGGTTTATGAAATGGGAGGGACAAAATTAACTAAAAATATTCCCGTACCCGTTAGCGATCGCCATTTATTTGCTTTATCAGATGAAGAAATTTTACAGTTAGCTCCGCAAGCTTGTTTAATCGAGGAACATTACTCGCAAGTGCGCGGTACCTATACCCCAATGGATATCGAATGGGCAAAAGACGGTATCACTAACGAATTATTTATTGTCCAGGCTCGTCCCGAAACGGTACAGTCACAGAAGGTAAACAATGTGCTGCGTACTTATCATTTCGTTAAAGGTAATAACTCTTCCTCCCTTCCCCCTCTCCCCCCCTCCCCCATTCCTCTTCTTACCGGACGTAGTGTAGGCTCTGCAATAGGACAAGGTAAAGCCAAAGTAATTCTAGATGTAAATAACCTCAATCTGTTTGAAGAAGGGGATGTACTGATAACAAATCGTACAGACCCAGATTGGGAACCCATCATGAAAAGAGCTGCTGCCATAGTAACTAATTCTGGTGGTCGTACTTGTCACAGTGCTATTATTGCCAGAGAGTTGGGGATTCCAGCTGTAGTTGGTTGCGGTAATGCCACTACAACTTTAACAACAGGAGAAGATATTACGATTTCCTGTGCTGAAGGTGAAACGGGTAAAGTTTACCGGGGTTTGCTACCTTATGAAGTCGAAGAAATACATCTGGAAAAATTACCCCATATCAGTACAAAAATCATGATGAATGTGGGTAATCCCGAAGAAGCTTTTGGTTTAAGTGCTATTCCTAACGATGGTGTCGGACTTGCAAGGATGGAATTTATCATTGCTAACCATATCAACGCGCATCCATTAGCCTTAATTCACTTTCACGAGTTAGAAGATAAATTTGAGAAAGCCAAAATCTTTGAATTAACTCGTAATTACGATGATAAAACTGACTTTTTCGTAGATAAATTAGCGCGAGGAATTGGAACAATAGCCGCAGCATTTTATCCCAAACCTGTAATTGTGCGTTTGAGTGATTTCAAAAGTAACGAATATTCCAATCTTTTAGGCGGTAAACAGTTTGAACCGCATGAAGAAAACCCGATGTTAGGATGGCGGGGTGCTTCTCGTTATTACGATCCAAAATACCGCGAAGGTTTTGCTTTAGAATGTCGCGCTATGAAACGAGTACGCGACGAAATGGGTTTAACTAATGTTATTTTAATGGTTCCATTTTGCCGTACCCCCGAAGAAGGTGGCCGTGTTTTAGCAGAGATGGCAAAAAACGGCTTAGTTAAAGGTGAAAACGGCTTAGAAGTTTATGTAATGTGCGAATTACCTTCTAACGTCCAACTTGCTGACGAATTTTGCGAAGTTTTCGACGGTTTTTCTATCGGTTCCAATGATTTAACACAGCTAACTCTTGGTTTAGATAGAGATTCGGAACTAGTCGCGCATTTATTTGACGAACGCAACGAAGCAGTCAAGCGGATGATAGCCAAAGCTATAACCACCGTCAAGAAGCACGGACGTAAAATCGGTATCTGCGGACAAGCACCCAGCGATTACCCCGAATTTGCTCGCTTCTTAGTAGAGCAAGGTATTGATTCCATGAGTCTTAACCCAGATTCCGTGTTGAAGACGCTTTTAGAAATTGCTTCGATGGATTAGAGAGATAGCGTTCGGGGGAGAAAAAGTTAGGAATTAGGAGTTAAGAATATTAATTCAAACCCCAATGCCCTATGCCCCATGCCCAATTACCAATTACCAATTCTTATGTTCACAAAAATTTTGGTTTCGATTGACGATTCTGAGATGACTCAACACGTTGTTGATCAAGCTGTATCTTTGGCAAAAGCAACGGGTGGAAGTTTAATGTTACTAAATGTTATATCTCCCTTGGATGAGCCATATTTTGATCCTTTGTTTATCCAACCAACTATTCTTTATACACAATTACCAAATGAAACTCGGCAGAAGAGTTTGAGCGATTGGGAAGAATTCAAGCAAAGTAGAGAAAATTGGTTGCGTTCTCTATGTGAATCGGCAATTTCTTCTGGTATAAAAGCCGAATTTAGTCTCAATATCGGTGAACCAAGTAAAATGATTTGCGATGTAGCTCGTGCTTGGGATGCTGATGTAATTGTAATTGGTCGTCGAGGTCATCGTGGCTTAAGTGAGTTGTTTTTAGGTAGTGTGAGTAATTATGTAATGCATCATGCAGCTTGTTCGGTGTTAACAGTACAAGGTGCGATTCTTTCAACTACGAAAACATCTCAAGATAAAGAAGTAGAAACTTCCAATTAAAAATTAGTAATTAAAAATTTTAAATTGGACTTTGGACAAAAAATACGTAATTTTTCTCATGTAGCAATTATCAAAAATTGAGGAGATTACTAAACGTGGATAGGCGAAATAAAAAGCGGTTTTGGCTTGGTTTTTTAGGGTTTCTAGGTTTTTTAGGTTTTCTAGGGTTTACCCAAAATGCCCCACCGTTACTGTTCTATTTTACATTTTTTTCTTTTTTTAGTGCTTTTCGCTATCTGAGAGAAGAACTTAAATATTTAGGATTGTTGGGAATAGTCGGCTTTCTCATCGCAATATTGGGTGTGTTAGGTGTCATTTCAATCTAATCATGCTTTTTTTGAAAAATGTTGATGCGTAATTTTTTTGATAATTACTATTTTTTGTCCAAAGTCTGATTAAAATTGCACGATAATTTTAAACTTTTAATTATTTCATCAGGTGATTGCTATGTCTGAACTATTAAATATCTGGAAAGTTAAAGAAAGCGAATTTCCTCAAACTGGAACAACCGAGGAAAAACTCAAATTTATTCTCAATTACGCAATTTTGGCTCCTTCTAGTCACAATACTCAACCGTGGTTATTCCAAATAGATTCAGAAGCTATTTATCTTTATGCTGACCGGAGTCGCGGATTATTTGTTGCTGACCCTAAAGAGAGGGAATTAATTATCAGTTGCGGTACGGCTTTGTATAATTTACGTATTGCTCTGCATCACTTCGGTTATAAAGGTCAAATTATAACTTTTCCCGACCCAAGCAGCTTACTATGCTAGAAGACAGCGCCAAACGCGGTGCTGATTTAGTTAAGCAAATTCTCACATTTGCTCGCGGTAACGAAGGCAAGCGATGGTATTGCAAGTCACGCATCTTTTAAAAGATATCGAGCAGTTTGCCAAAGGAACATTTCCCAAATCAATTGCAATTAAAAAGAATCTACCGCAAGAGCTATTGACAGTTTCCGCAGACCCCACACAGATGCATCAAGTATTGATGAACTTGGTTGTTAATGCTCGCGATGCTATGCCAAATGGTGGAACTATAACAATTTCCGCACAAAATCGGTATATCGATGAAAGCTATGCCAGGATGAACGTCGAAGCAAAAATTGGTAACTACGTTGTCATTACAATTGCTGATACCGGAACAGGAATTCCCCGAGAAGTCATTGAGCGAGTTTTTGATCCTTTCTTCACCACCAAACAATTAGGTAAAGGAACGGGATTAGGATTATCAACTGCTATTGGCATCGTTAAAAGCCATGATGGTTTTATTGAAGTAAGCAGCCAATTAGAAAAAGGTAGCCAATTCAAAGTATATTTGCCCAGCACTCAAGAAACAATAATTGAAGCAGCACAAGAAAGAGTAGCGCATATAGGAAACTCAGAACTTATTCTGGTAGTAGATGACGAACCAGCAATTTGTGAAATTATTAAAACTACCTTAGAAAGTCAGAACTTTGAAGTACTTACAGCCGCAAATGGCATCGAAGCGATTTCAACATATGTTCAGAATAAAACTAAAATTAGTCTTGTATTGATAGATATGATGATGCCAGAAATGAACGGAGCAAGAGCCATGCAAGTCATACAACTGCTAAATCCGCAAGTTCAAATTATTGCCATGAGTGGATTAGCTTCAACTGAAACTTTAGCCGAAAAAGCAGGTAACGGAATTCAAGGGTTTTTAGCTAAACCATTCACTAACTCAGACTTATTCAATACTATAAATAGGGTGTTGAACAGTTAGGAATTAGGAATTAGGAATTAGGAGTTAGGAGTTAAAAATTCTACCCCCTCTGCCTCTCCCCATCTCTCCCTTCATTCAACCAAAGCATTTTCTAAGACTTGTTCGATACAATCGCAAAATATAAATTCAATATTTTCGCGGTCTTCTTCTGGTATATCTACTAAATCTTGTTGATTCGCAGTAGGTAATATCACACGCTTGATACCAATCCGATTAGCCGCTAAAATCTTTTCTCGAACACCACCGATAGGAAGAATTTCTCCGCTGAGGTCAATTTCCCCGCTCATCGCTGTATCAGTGCGAACCGAACGATTCATCAACAAAGAAGCAATAGCAGTTACGATAGTTGCACCTGCGGATGACCCGTCTTTGGGTACGGAACCTGCTGGAATATGAATATGCAAGCCGTTAGTTATAAATAGATTTATATTAATACCTAAAATTTCTGCATTTGACCAAATGTAATCGTAAGCAATTCGAGCAGATTCTATCATTACTTCGCCAAGGTGTCCGGTAACAACGAAATCTTTACTTTGAGGTAGTTTGATTACTTCTACAAATAGAACTTCTCCACCCGCTACAGTCCAAGCAAGACCGCAAGCTACACCTGGTTTATTTAATTTTTGTATATGTGATGGTAAGAAATTTCTTGCACCGAGTAATTCCTCTAATTCTTCGGGAGAAATAATTACGGGTTTGGTATTACCAGATGCATGACGAACGGCAACTTTACGACAGAGGGAACCCAACTGCTGTTCTAACTGACGAACCCCAGCTTCACGAGTGTAGTTTTCGATTATCAAATTTATAGTTTGAGGTGATAGCTGCAAAGCATTATTAGGAAGTCCGGCTTTTTCAATTTGACGGGGTAACAGATGTTTTTGAGCAATAGCTAATTTTTCGGTTTCCGAATAACCTGATATTTCGATAATTTCTAATCTATCTAACAGCGGTGCGGGTACTTCAGATAAATTATTAGCAGTAGCGATAAAGAAAACCTGCGATAAATCAAAGTCGCAATCTAAATAAAGGTCGCGGAAACAATTGTTTTGCTGGGGATCGAGTATTTCTAATAATACCGAAGCAGGGTCCCCCCGATGACTGTCCTTGCCGACTTTATCTAATTCATCGAGCATAATTACCGGGTTTCTGACACCACACCGATGCAACGCTTGAATAATTCTACCCGGCATTGCACCAACATAAGTCCGTCGATGACCTCGTAATTCTGCTTCATCACGCAATCCACCCAAACTAACCCGCTCAAATGGACGATTTAAAGTACGAGCGATGGAATTACCCATGCTGGTTTTACCAACTCCAGGAGGTCCAACAAAACATAAAACCGTACCTACAGATATTTGGCTTGATTGCTTTTCTCTTGAATATATAGCTTGCTTTAAAAGTAGCTAAATATTCAATTATCCGGTCTTTAACTTTATTTAAGCCGTCATGGTCTGCATCTAAAATAACTCTTGCATCATCTAATTCCAGATTTGCCTCGACAATTTTATTCCAAGGTATTTCTAATAACCAATCAAGATAGGTACGAATTACATCTGCCTCTACGGGATTATTTCCCAAGCGTTTTAAACGTGCTAATTCTCGTTGTGTATGTTTGCGAACATCCGGAGGTAAGCCAGCTTTCCTCAAACGCATTTTCAACTCTTCAATTTCATCAGTTTCTACATCATCCAGGCTCCATTCTGACTCAATTTTATCAAATAACTGTGACTCAATTAATTTTGTTTGCTGTTGATTAATATCCTTTTTCATCTCTGCAACAATCTTAGAGCGCGAACGTTGAATTTTAACTTCTTTGCTCAAATATTCTAAAACTTTTTCCAAAAACTGTTCTAAGCTTTCCTCTTCCAAAAATTTATGAAGTATTTCGATATCATTAGTTAGTAAAATACCTGTTTGATAAGCTAATTTGGACGGTTCATTACATTCCGTAAGCGCAGTTACAATCTGCTCAAAATTATTACAATTTAATACAGTTATTTCTTCCCAATTGGATTTTATTACTTTTACAAGCGTTGCTATTTTTGCAGAAATTTCTTGTTGACTCAATTTTGGTAGTCGATTTAACTTAACTTCGCAAATATGGTCATATACCTGCAATTTTTCAATTTTTACGCGCTCTAATCCCCGAAAAACGCATTCTGCCATACCTACAGGTAATCTTACAAAGCTGTCTACTGTTGCTAGAGTTGCGACGGGATAAATATCATCTAAACTTTCAATTTCGGCATTTTCATTTTTGTCAAATCGGCATTTAATTTCTGGTCGAATTGTAGCTACAACCAATTGCTTGTGATTTGATAATAATGCTGCTTCTACTACTCCAATTGAATAAGAATCTGTTAAAGTCATTGGTAATGCTACCCCCGGCAACATCACCATATTACTTGAGGGAAGCATTAAACTTGTTTCCACTTTCTTTGATATTCCGTCCAAAGGTTTTGCTACATTATTATTCATACATCTGTATCGAGGCGCTATTACTATTATTCTGGCACGGTATATGAAATAATTTCACTTCATAATCTAAATTAACTTGGATTTAGCAACTCTGTTTTATTTCTCAACTACGAGCGGATTCCTCACAACTTCCTCAAATTATTTCTCTATAAATAAAAGTAGATAAACAGATTTTTTAATTAACAGAGAAAAATAAAAATGGGCAATATGGTACAAGTCAATACTCCTTAACTTTTTAAGGAGGTGATATAAATGACAATTACATTTCGCAACCGTACTGAAGCCGGAAAACTTTTGGCTCAAAAGCTCAAAGCCTATGCAAATCTTTCAGACGTAATCGTATTAGCTTTACCTCGTGGAGGTGTGCCGGTGGGATTTGAAATAGCCAAGGCATTAAATGTACCATTTGATGTTTGCGTAGTCAGAAAACTGGGCATACCCCATCATCCAGAGTTGGCTATGGGTGCCATTGCTTCTAATGGGGTGCGAGTACTCAATTACGATATTTTGAGTGAATGGAATATACCTGATAAGATAATCGACAAAGTTTCGGCTAAAGAACTGCGAGAATTACGAAGACGCGAACATTCATATCGAGACAATCTTCCTGTTATTGATGTCAGAAATCGTACAGTAATAATCGTAGATGACGGTATAGCTACAGGTTCAACCATGCGTGCAGTTATTGCCTTGATGCGACAACAAAACCCCAAACAGGTAATTGTAGCAGTTCCTGTTGCACCAAAAAGTGTATACAAAGAACTACAAGCAGAAGTTGATAAGCTTGTATGTTTGACAATGCCGGAACCTTTCTACGCTGTTGGTTTGTGGTACGAAAATTTCCCACAAACGAGCGATGAGCAAGTACATAAACTACTTGAAAAATCTACAGCAATGGCTAATGCATCATGAAATTATGGGTATTGGGCATTGGGAATTGGGAATAAATAGCCATCAATAATTTTACTTAAAGAGTGTTTGCTTTTAAAAACGTTTTTTGTAACCGACATAGTATTTCAGGGGGCAGAGTAATGATTAATAATGTTTTAAACAAAGTTGAAGAAAAGATAGTTTCGATTTCGATTGGTTCTGTAAATTTGCAAGCCGAATTGGTAATACCATTAGATGCTCGTGGGATTGTTTTGTTTGCACATGGTAACGGCGTTGGACGCTACAGTACTCGGAATCGTTACCTTGCTCATGTCATGCGTCAAACTGCGGGGGTTGGAACAATATTGATAGACTTATTAACTCCCAAAGAAGAAGAAATCGACTTACGAAGCAAACATTGCAGCAGTAACGTGCAATTTTTAGCAAAAAGATTAATCGGTGTAACTGATTGGTTGCTCAATAACGATAGCACTAGTAATTTGAAGATTGGTTATTTTGGCGATCGCACTGCTGGGGGAGCAGCATTACTTGCAGCAGCGCAGCGCCCCATGTCTGTTGGAGCAATAGTTTCGCGTAGCGGAGAAACCTGTTTAACATCAAATGCTCTAGCTTATGTACAAGCCCCAACCTTACTGATTGTTGGTGAAAATGACTTACCGTTAATTGCGATGAATCAAGATGCATTCAACCATATTAAAGCATCTAAAAAACAAATAGAAATGATCCCTGGTGCTTCTCAACAATTTAACGAACCGGGTGCTTTAGATGAAGTCGCTCGTTTAGCAAGCTGTTGGTTTAATTATTATCTAGCATCAACTCAACAACAAGAACTATCAGTTCATGCCGTACCTTGGCATCACATCGATTCTAGATTTTAGATTTTGGATTTTGCGGAAAGTTGGTGGAGAGAACTTGGGGGGAAAATATTCTTCCCCAAAGTTCGGGTGTCGGTTTCCGGAGCCACTGCGTTACACGGGAACAAGCGCCTTGTAGCAAGTGGCGTTCCCCCAAACTTTCCTGCTCCGAATTTTGGATTTTGTATATCTAAAATCCACAATTCCCAATGCCCCATGCCCAATTTCGGAGATTTGAGTAATGCGTGCAATGATTTTACAACAGCCCGGTTTGGGATTATCAATGTCAGATGTACCCATGCCAAAACCGAAGCCCGAACAGGTTTTAATTCGTATTCGGGCTTGTGGAGTCTGCCGAACTGACTTGCATATTGTCGATGGAGAATTATCAAATCCCAAGTTACCGTTAATATTGGGACATCAAATTGTCGGAATCGTAGAAGGGCTTGGTAAGGAAGTAAGTCAATTTAAAATCGGCGATAGGGTTGGAGTACCGTGGCTAGGACATACTTGCAATTGCTGTCGTTACTGTCGCACTCACCAAGAAAATCTATGCGACTATGCCCAATTCACTGGCTATCAAATAGACGGTGGTTACGCAGAATATACGGTTGCAGACGACCGCTTTTGCTTTACTATTCCTGCTAATTTTCCAGATTTACAGGCTGCACCCTTGCTGTGTGCTGGTTTAATTGGCTACCGCGCTCTGAGAATGACTGGTGATGCCCAAAATTTAGGATTTTATGGTTTTGGTGCAGCAGCTCATATTTTGGCACAAGTTGCTCGTTACCAAGAAAAAGAGGTATATGCTTTTACTCGCCCTGGTGATAATTCGGGACAGCAATTTGCTCGCGAACTAGGTGCTGTATGGGCTGGTGGTTCCGACGAGTTACCACCTCAAAAGTTAGATGCAGCAATTATTTTTGCACCAGCAGGACATCTAGTACCAGCAGCATTGAAAGCGATCGCCAAAGGAGGAGTAGTTGTCTGTGCCGGAATTCATATGAGTGATATTCCATCTTTTTCCTATGATATTTTGTGGGGAGAGCGGATGGTACGCTCTGTTGCCAATTTAACTCGTCAGGATGGAGAAGAATTTCTCACATTAGCTCCTAAAGTTCCTATTATTACACAGGTACAATCATTTGCTTTAGCTGCTGCAAATGAAGCACTAGAGTCACTTCGTAGCGGTAAAATTCAAGGTGCTGCGGTGTTAGTTATTGATTGAGTTTACCAATATTTCCTTATATTTACTTAGAAATGCAAAGGAAATAGAAAGCTTGATATATTATTTCTTCACAACTTCCTCACATTTTTTTTCTACTTTCAAAATAGATATCCTTGAATAGTAATTGAGTTGCTATTTCAAAACCTTGAAATCAGATAATTGGAGGCAACAGTTATGGCAATTACTCGTTGGGAGCCTTTTCAAGAGCTAGAACGCTGGGAACCTTTATCTAGAGAGCCTATGTGGGCGCTAGATCAAAGAGCAAATTTTAAGAGGATAAAATGCATTTTAAGCAATTTTATTTAGAAAGTCTTGGTCATGCGTCCTATTTCATTGGCTCGGAACAGACGGGTGAAGCTTTGGTATTAGACGTGAGACGAGACATAGACATCTACTTTGAAGAAGCTAGTTCTCAGGGAATGCAGCTGAAATATGCTACCGATACTCATCAGCATAACGACTATCTGACAGGAATTTGTGAATTACCCCAACGGGGCGAAGTGCAGCTAATTGGTAGTAGTCGTGCCGATTTAGGTTATCAGGTGCGTTCAATGGGAGATGGCGATCGCCTGTGTATGGGTGAGGTAGTCTTTGAAGTGTTGCATACTCCCGGTCACACTCCCGAACACATTAGTCTATTAGTAACAGACTAGAAACTGTTAATGCTAGCGGTTAAACCCTGTTAATGTATACACATCAAATGGCAAATGAAAATCAATTTGGTAAAGTGATTTCAGTCCGAGGTAGTGTAATTGATGTTCGGTTTTGCGAATGTCTACCAGAGCTTTATACTCAATTGAAAGCAGGCGAAGATGACAAAATAATTATCGAAGTTGTTAGTCATGTTAGCGATCAAATTGTTCGAGGTATCGCTTTAACACCGACTTCTGGTTTAGCTCGTGGTTCTACAGTCATTAATACAGGACATACCTTGCAAGTACCCGTAGGTAAACGCTTGCTGGGTAGAATGTTCAATGTATTTGGAGATGCTATTGATGGTAAAGAAATTCTAAATGGGGGAGAATGGCGTTCTATACATCAAGCTTCTATCTCGCTTTCGCAACAATCAACCAAATCGGAAATATTAGAAACTGGGATCAAAATTATTGACGTGCTTGCACCTTTGGAAAGAGGAGGTAAAGCTGGATTATTCGGTGGGGCTGGTGTTGGTAAAACGGTTTTGATTACCGAAATGATTCACAATATGGTTAGCCAGCATTCGGGAATTAGTTTATTTTGTGGTATTGGCGAACGCAACCGCGAAGCAGAAGAACTTTATCGAGAAATGCTCTCTGCTGGTGTTTTGGATAACACAGTTTTAATGTTTGGTCAGATGAACGAACCGCCAGGAGCAAGGTTTCGTGTAGGTCATGCAGCGATGACAATGGCTGAATATTTCCGCGATGATGCCCGACAGGATGTATTACTTTTAATCGATAATATTTTTAGATTTATCCAAGCTGGTCAGGAAGTTTCTGGTTTGATGGGACAATTACCTTCTCGCGTCGGCTATCAACCAACTCTTTCCACGGAATTAGCTGAGTTAGAAGAAAGAATCAGCAGCAGCGCAAAAGGTGCAATTACCTCAGTACAAGCAGTTTACGTTCCAGCAGATGACTTTACCGATCCCGCAGCAGTTCATACATTTGGTCATTTATCGGCATCAATTGTATTATCTCGCAAACGTGCTAGTGAAGGGTTTTATCCAGCAGTTGACCCCCTGCGCTCAAGTTCTAAAATGTTAACGCCGAGAATTGCAGGTAAACGTCATTATGAAATAGCTCAATCAGTACGTCAAACTTTAGCGAATTATGAAGATTTGAAAGATATCATTGCCATGTTGGGGATTGAAGAGTTATCAGTAAACGATAGAAAAACAGTTTATCGCGCTCGACGTTTGGAAAGATTTTTAACTCAACCATTCTTTTCTACAGAACAGTTTATCGGTAGAGCAGGTAAATTAGTGAGTTTATCGGCAGCACTCGATGGTTGCGAACGGATTTTAAATGATGAATTTTCCGAGCATCCAGAAGCAGCACTTTATATGATTGGGGGGATTGATGAGGTGGGAGTTAGGAGTTAAGAGTTAAGAGTTAGGAGTTTTGACTCGTTCCCATGCTCTGCGTGGGAATGTGATTTAGAAGGCTCTGCCTTCAGAGACTCTTATCAAGGGAAGAAAAAATTAACAAGTAATTCTGATGCAATTAAAAGTATTGTTACCAACAGAAGTATTAATAGATGAAGCTGCGAGCAAAATTACTGCTGAAGCTGAAAATGGCTGTTTTTGTCTGTTACCAAATCATGTTGATTTTGTGGCTGGATTAGTTCCAGGATTGTTGTTTTTTGAATTAGATCATGGGGAGGAAGTATTTTTGGCTGTGGATGAAGGAATTCTGGTGAAATGTGGTTCTGAGGTGTTGGTGTCGGTGCGAAATGCTGTTAGGGGAACTGATTTAGAAACTTTGAAAAATACTGTGGAACAAGAGTTTCTTTCTTTGGATGAAAAAGAACAGATGACTCGTAATGCATTGGCGAAATTAGAAGCTAGTTTTATACGCGGTTTCCTAGAAGTGGGAGGTAAACTATGAAATCTAAGAAGCCTCGCGAACCTTGGGAAGATTTTGAGGAACAGGTGAGCGCAAAATCAAAACGCAAGCTGAAAGCACGACGGCAAGGAAATCACACCGTTTGGTTTGGTTTGGGGATGTTTGGGATTGTGGGTTGGTCGATCGCAGTTCCAACTTTACTCGGTATCGCGTTGGGGGTTTGGATTGATAGTAAGTTTCCCAGTAAATATTCCTGGACTTTGATGTTGCTATTTATTGGTGTTGTTTTTGGTTGTATAAATGCTTGGTATTGGATTGAACGCGAAAGTCGCGATGATTGAATAAAATTGCTAATGCTTCTACTGCTAGTGGAAACTTTGATATTCCAATTAAATAAAAAGCAGCACTTAAAAATCTACTAAACCAGACCTGAGAAACAGTACAGTTATGAATTCACATCATCATATTTGGTCGCTGGAATCCGCAGATATTTATCAGAATTTAACAACTACTTCACAGGGACTTAGCGAGGTAGAAGCAAGTTTACGATTAAAACAACACGGTTACAACGAACTCCCCGAACCGCAAACACGTCCTCTATTGTTGCGTTTTGTTGACCAGTTAACCCATTTCATGGCACTTTTGTTATGGGTGGCAGGATTTTTGGCTTTTGTTTCGCGAACACCAGAGTTAGGTTGGGCAATTTGGGCTGTAATTTGGATTAATGCCATTTTTAGTTTTTGGCAGGAGTTTCAAGCAGAAAAAGCGCTATCTGCATTAAAGCAAGTATTACCTGCGCGAGCCAAGGTTTTTCGCGATACCAATTTGTGTGTAATTCCAGCCCGTGAATTAGTCACTGGGGATGTGATTCAATTAGAAGAAGGAGACAAAATCTCCGCAGATGCCAGATTAGTGGAAAGCCAATCTTTATATGTTGATGTTTCCGTGCTAACAGGTGAATCGCTTCCTGTTCCACGTTCTGCTAAAGCCATCTCCATCGAAAATATCAGAGCCTCTGAAGCTGCTAATTTAGTATTTGCAGGCTCTACGGTTACTTCTGGTCGCGGATTAGCAGTAGTTTATGCTACGGGTACCCATACAGAATTTGGTCAAGTTGCACACCTTACTGCAACTGTTAAGCGCGAACCCAGTACGCTAGAGGTGCAAATTACCAGAATTGTACATATCATTACCATGATTGCTGTCGGTATGGGACTGAGTGTATTTCTTCTCAGCTACCTGCTAATTGGTATGGATATCAAGGAAAGTTTTATTTTTGGCATTGGTATTATTGTTGCCAATATACCTGAAGGGTTGTTGCCTACCGTTAGTCTTGCTTTAGCTATTGGTGTACAAAGAATGGCAGGGCGTAATGCTTTAGTACGTCGTCTTTCTGCGGTGGAAACACTGAGCGCGACAAGTGTAATTTGTACCGATAAAACAGGTACTTTAACTAAGAATGAAATGACTGTGCGCCAGTTGTGGATTCCCACAGCCAGAGATAATGGGGATAAAATTTCTTCCCTTATTCCTTACATCCAAATTACTGGAGTAGGTTACGAACCCAAAGGAGAAGTTGAAATTCCATCTCCTGAGTATGAATCGCAAGTACGGTTAATGTTGGCAGGTGCAGCACTTTGTTCAAATGCACGGTTAAACCATACACCCGGCTCAAGTCTATGGCAAGTATTAGGAGATCCAACGGAAGCGGCTTTGTTAGTTGCTGCAATCAAAGCTGGGTTCAAACTTGAAGATTTACAAATACAACTTCCCAGAATTGGAGAGGTCCCGTTTGATTCCCACCGTCGAATGATGAGTGTATTGCTCGAACCAAGTTCTCAGTTAAAAGATACAACTCAAGATTTATTGACAGAGGGAATGTATCGTGAATCTATAACTGAAAATCCCCACCTGATTTTTACCAAAGGTGCGCCTCTGGATGTCTTGCAGCACAGTCGGTCTATTCTGCGTCAAGGAAAAATTTATGAACTTACTGCTACAGAATATGCACAAGTGACAGATGCGAACGATTACTTAGCGAGTCAAGGGTATCGTGTTTTAGCAGTGGCAATGCGCCGGGGTGGTAGCGAACTGCGGAAACAACAAAGTCAATCATGGGAACAAGACTTAATATTTGTGGGATTGATGGCGATGATAGATCCGCCTCGTCCAGAAGTTGCAGACGCGATCGCACTTTGTCATGCTGCGGGAATCCAAGTCACAATGATTACAGGTGATTATGGTTTGACTGCGGCGGCGATCGCTAAACGTATTGGTTTACTCAATGGGAAAAGCAACGGCAAGGCTAGAGTAATTACGGGCGAGCAATTAGTTCACCTTTCGGGAGCGCAATTGCGGCAAATCCTCCACCGCCAAAAGTCGGGCTTAGTATTTGCACGGGTAATGCCAGAACAAAAATTAAGACTGGTACAAGCTTATAAAAACCTTGGTCATGTTGTGGCTGTAACAGGAGATGGAGTTAACGATGCACCCGCCATTCGCGCTGCTAATATCGGGATCGCAATGGGCATTTGTGGAACTGATGTTGCCCGTGAAGCTGCGGACATTGTTTTAATTGATGATAACTTTGCTACTATTGTCAGCGCTATTGAACAAGGACGGGCTGTATATCAAAATATCCGTAAGTTTATGACTTACATTCTGGCATCTAACATTCCAGAAATTTTACCGTTCTTAGCAATGGTGGTGATCAAAATACCTCCAGCTTTAACAATTTTACAAATTCTTGCAGTAGATTTAGGTACGGATATGATGCCAGCATTAGCGTTAGGTGCCGAACTACCCGAAGCAAATATAATGCAGCAAGCACCAAGAAAAAATAACAAGCCATTGCTTGACTCGTCGTTGTTAGTTCGTGCCTATCTTTTCTTGGGCATCATTGAAGGTATTGTTTGTATGACTGGATTTATATTGGTGTGGTGGAATAACGGTTACACAATAGCTGATTTGCAGCGTATAACCCCGCAAATATTAGCCCACACTGCCGACTCTACAGTTACATCTATTTATCACCAGGCAACTACTATGACACTTGCAGCCATTGTCGCTTGTCAAGTGGGAAATATTTTTGCTTGTCGTTCCGAGAGATTTTCTATTTTTCGATTGGGATTTTTTACTAATCGTTTAGTTTGGTGGGGAATTGCAGTAGAGTTAGTGTTAACTTTGTTAGTTATTTTTTCTTCATTCTTGCAGAAGATTTTTTCAACAGTTCCTTTACAACCTACACAATGGTTGTTGTTGTTCATTTGTCCCCCTTTAGTAGTGTTAGCTGATGAGTTGTGGAAAAGGGTTACAAGGAATAGGGTTTTTTCTCGATGAATGTTTTAATTAGTGGTTTATTTGGTTTTGTTGCTAGTTATTTTTTATTAAAATTAGCTTTGATTCCTAGTTTATTTATTGCTATAGGAGGAGTAAAAATGAGTTATTTTATGCATCTATTACTAGCTTTCACTTTCGGTTTTGCAATCGGAATATTTTACTTTAGCAGCCTATGGGTAACAGTGAGGCAATTACCGACGACACAACAACCGATATTATTAATTGTAGGTAGTTTGCTCGGTCGTTTAAGTATTGCCATACTTGGATTTTACTTAATTATGGATGGAAGTTGGCAACAATTACTAATTGCTTTATTGGGCTTTGTTTTAGCCCGCAGTATTTTAATTAGACGTTGGAAGCCGAGGACTTTTTTACGATAATTAATCATTATAGAACCTTTGACCTTTGACCTTTAACCTTGAATCATGGAAATTAGTCCAGACAATATTATTTATTGGCAATCTGGTGAAATTACTTTAAATGCCACTATTGTATTTACTTGGTTGGTAATGGCATTTTTGGTAGTAGTTTCTTGGTTGGTAACTCGTAATTTATCACCAAAACCAAAAATATCTCGATGGCAAAGTTTTTTAGAAATTATTGTTGAGGGGATTGCCAACCAAATTCATGAAGTCAGTCAACAAGAAGCTAAAAAATACATCGGTTTTATTGGCACTTTATTTCTATTTATTGCCGTTTCAAATACTCTAGCGATTATACCCGGATATCAACCTCCAACAGGTTCGCTTTCGACAACAACGGCTTTGGCTTTATGTGTATTCGTCGCAGTACCGATATTTGGTATTATCAAACGCGGCTTTTTTGGGTATTTAAGGAATTACATTCAACCGACAATATTTATGCTGCCATTTAATATTATCGGAGAATTTTCCCGCACTCTAGCTTTAGCTGTGAGATTGTTCGGCAATATTATGAGCGGTACTATGCTTGTAGCTATTCTTTTATCACTTGTGCCGTTATTTTTCCCGATTGTCATGCAAGCATTAGGATTAGTATTCGGACTAATTCAAGCATACGTTTTCGCAATGTTAGCAATGGTATATATTGCTTCTGCGACTAGTACTCAACGACAAAATCAATAATTGAGGATTGGGCATGGGGCAATGGGCAATGGGCATGGGGCAATGGGCATGGGGGATTGGGCAATGGGGCATGGGGCAAGGGGCAAT
>JAAUSO010000338.1 GCA_012033205.1 Richelia sp. SL_2_1
ACCAGATTTATACCGGGTAAATTCTGTAACATTTGCTTAGCTAAAGTAGCCTCTCCTTCAACTTCTAATTCATAACCGGAACCAGCGGTTAACTCGCTCATTAAATTATCTAAGGTATTAGTTGCTACTATTTTTCCACTATTAATAATCGCAACACGATTACAGGTCATGCTGACTTCTGGCAAAATGTGCGTAGAAATAATAATTGTATGACTACCAGCGAGGCTTTTGATTAAATTACGTACATCAATGATTTGTCGGGGATCTAATCCCACTGTGGGTTCATCAAGAACAATTGCGGGTGGATCGTGGACAATTGCTTGAGCAATCCCGACTCTTTGACGATATCCTTTAGAAAGTTTACGGATTAGTACGTGACGTTTATCTGTTAAATTACAGCGTTCCATCGCTGCTTTAACCTTGTTTTTTCTATCCCCAGCACTAACCCCTTTAATACGTGCCACAAAAAATAAAAAACCTTCCACCGACATTTCTGGATACAACGGTGGATTTTCTGGTAAATAACCGATTTTTTGCCGTACCGCTAAAGAATTTTCATGGACATCAAACCCAGCAATTCGTGCCGTACCGCTCGTAGCCGGGAGATAACCAGTTAAAATCCTCATAGTAGTGGTTTTACCAGCACCATTTGGTCCAAGAAACCCCAATATCTCTCCTTCCTCAACATTGAAAGTTACATCCTCGATTGCTGAGGTAGAACCGTATACTTTATGCAAATGTTCAACTTCTATCATTTCAATACCATGGATAAAGTTAAAGGTTAAAGGTTAAAGGTTAAAGGTTAAAGGTTAACTGTCAACTGTCAACTGTCAACTCTTGTCTATTTCTAATGGTTAATTCGATCTTAAATACTACAGTTTATGTCAACCCAGCCTTCGGTAACGATAAGAATAATGGTTCGAGGTTGTCTCCTTTTAAAAGTCTTACTTATACGTTAAATACCATTCGTCCTCCTGTAATTATCCAGTTAGCTCCTGGAACTTATGATGCTACCAATGGTGAAGTTTTTCCACTAATTATTCCTAATGGGGTTTGGATAGTCGGTAATGAAGCAACTAAAGGTCAAAATATTCTAATTGAGGGAAACGGTGACTATGAAACCAAAAGCTTTGGCTTACAAAACATCACCCTGGTTCTCGCTGATGACAGTCAATTAATGGGTATTACTATCACCAATCCCGTTAATAAGGGTACGGGTATTTGGATTGATTCGACTTCCCCTATTGTGGCAAATAATACTTTGATAAAATGCCGTCGCGAAGGAATATTTATTAGTGGTAATGCCAAACCCGCAATTTTAGATAATATCTTTGTCCAAAATGGTTCTGCTGGATTAGTAATGGCACGTAATTCCAAAGGTGAGATATTGCGGAATACAATCCAAAATAATCCTATTGGTATGGCTATTAGCGATTTTGCCGCACCTCTGGTAGCTAATAATAAACTGTCAGAAAATTATACTGGTATAGCTTTATCGCGGGAAGCTCGTCCAGTACTTAGATATAATTCAATTACGAATCATTCCTCTGGTGGCTTGCTGCTTAACGGTGATTCTAGCCCTGATTTAGGTAGTTCTCAAGACTCAGGCGGGAATATTTTTCGGGACAATAAGGAATATGATGTACAAAATGCGACATCAATTAAGTTAATCTCGGCGGACAATTTTTTAAATCCAACTTTGGTTAAAGGATTAGTGGAATTTGTTGCCATGACCTCCGATAATAATCCTGTACAACTATCTATAAACAGTAGTTTCCCTGATTTAAATGGGCATTGGGCAGCACTTTTTATCGAAGCCCTCTACGAAAAAGGATTAATTAGCGGATTTCCCGACGGTACTTTTGCACCAGATGCGCCGATTACTCGCGCTCAGTATGCTGCGGTGATTTCTAAGACTTTTCAAATACCTTCAACGAATAAAATACGTAAATTTACAGATATTCAACCAAACTTTTGGGCAACTTCAGCTATTTATCAAGGTGCTGGAATGGGTTTTATTAGCGGTTTTCCCGACGGTTCCTTTCGTCCAGGACAAAATTTAACTAAGGTTCAGGCAATAGTCTCAATTGTCAGCGGCTTGAAGCTGCAAGGCGGCAATCCCAACATTTTGACAATGTACCGCGATCGCGCTCAAATTCCCAGCTACGCCACCAATGCAATGGCGATCGCCACTCAGAAATTATTGGTGGTAAATTACCCGCAAACCGACCAATTGGAGCCTTTGCGGGATATCAGCCGTGGTGAAGTCGCAGCATTAATTTATCAAGCCTTGGTCTTGCAGGGCAAACATCATGCAATTGTTTCTCCCTACATCGTTAAACCCGATGTAGATATGACTTCCTTTAGCGATTTAGAAGGACATTGGGCTGAGGCATTTATCCGCAGTTTAGTTAGTCTCAAATTAACTAGTGGTTTCGCGGATGGTACCTACCAACCCGATACACCCATGACCCGCGCTCAATATGCGGCTTTAATCGTCAAAGCTTTTAATCCCATAGCAAAACGTTCTTTGAGTGATTTTGTTGACATTACAGCCAATTTTTGGGCATATAAAGCCATTAAAGCCGCAGCAGAAGGCGGTTTTGTTGGAGGATTTAGTGATGGTACCTTTCGTCCCCAAGAAAACGTCCAGCGCTTACAGGTGATGGTTTCCTTAGTCAACGGACTGGGATTACCAACCGCTCATCAATCTACGTTACAAAAGTTTACAGATAATCAAACCCTTCCCAATTATGCGCGGACGGCGGTTGCAACTGCTACACAACAAAGAATTGTGGTAAATTATCCAGACCCACTAAAAATCGAACCAAACCGGGAAGCAACGCGAGCTGAAGTAGCAGCAATGGTTTATCAAGCACTGGTAGCCATAAAACGCACACCTTCCATCAATTCACCCTATATAATTTTTCCTACAGGCAATTGATTAGTAGAATATATTAACTACAATTATCAGTTGACAGTGGACAGTTGACAATTACCCATTACCCATTACCCATTACCAATTAGTTAAATTTGAAATACTTGGAAACAGTTCACCGTATCAAAATACACTTTACTTTTTTTGCGATGGTAGCAGAATATATGCCCATCTCCCCTAGTTTCCAAACCATGTTCACCGAAATCTCCGATGTGACTAACAACTTAGCGGTATCCCTGTTAACACATTACAGTTTTGACCTCGGTGGGTATGGTGCCAGCGAGTTAGTCAAGCGTTGGGAAAATCAATATCCGTCGAATTGGGTGCATTTGGGAATAATCGAGGCATTGTATCAAGGACGTTACAAAGCAGTTTCAGTACAGCAGATACTAACTCTTTGGTTAAGAAGAAATTATCCTAGCTATCATTTCAATTTAGAATTTGAGAGCTTAATTTGTAATAAGTTACCTGAAGATTTGAAATGGAATCGTTTACCACCAGCATTACCAAGTGTGACTAGTAATCCTAATATCAAGGAGATAATTAGGAATTACCAATCATCTCATATACTTAATTCTTCATCTCAAAGAAATATTAGTCAAAATAACCATAAATCGGAGTTTATGGGTGCTGAAATAGAAGAAAAATCTAGCAGCCAAAATGTGTCAAAAGCACTTCCCTCGTCATCTAGTCAGGTAATTTTATCTACGCCAAAATCCCCCACAGCATCGCCAGCCTTAACAGAAACGAGAAATCATGTTGTTACCAATTCTCAATTAACATCGGAACAACAAAAAGGAGAATCGGAAACACCTTTTATTAACAAAACATTAGCCAAGCTTCTTCCTCCTGCGAGAAATCATCCTCCCATCGAACAATTTACTCCAGAAAAAAGCGATTCTTCTGAAACATTTACCTCTAAGCTGAAAGCCATTGTTGAAGAGTGATGGGGAGATGGGGAGATGGGGAGATGGGGGATGACAAATGACAAATGACCGATAACCAATGACAATGACCGATGA
>JAAUSO010000108.1 GCA_012033205.1 Richelia sp. SL_2_1
CTTCAAATATTTCTTCGATTAATTTACCACCTTTAGTTAACCGAAAAATCTTTGGTAAAAGGTCGATCAGGAGTATAACTTTCTAATCTTTCAACTGCCCTTGGTGATAAAACAATTACACCATGAGCGCCTTCACCACCCATGACTTTCTGCCAGGAATAAGTCAAAACATCAATTTTCTGCCAAGGAATTTCCATTGCAAAAACCGCAGAAGTAGCATCGCAAATAGTCAACCCCTGACGATTATCCTTAATCCAATCACCATCAGGAACTTTTACCCCAGAAGTCGTACCGTTCCAAGTGAAGACTATATCGCGATCGCAATCAACCAGCGACAAATCGGGAATTTGCCCGTAATCGGCTTCATAAGTATTAATATCTTGTAACTTCAACTGTTTAACTGCATCAGTCACCCAACCCTTACCAAAACTTTCCCACGCTAAAACATCAACACCGCGCTGTCCTAACATAGTCCACATCGCCATTTCCACCGCACCCGTATCCGATGCCGGGACAATACCCAAGCGATAATCCCTAGGAACTTGGAGAACTTCCTTAGATAACTCAATCGCTTCCGCTAACTTAGCCTTACCTAACTTAGAACGGTGCGATCGTCCTAAAGTTGCATCA
The DNA here is from genome assembly GCA_012033205.1 of Richelia sp. SL_2_1. Lineage (GTDB taxonomy): Bacteria > Cyanobacteriota > Cyanobacteriia > Cyanobacteriales > Nostocaceae > Rivularia. The sequence goes on from JAAUSO010000108.1 coordinate 631, forward strand.
TTTAATACTTCCAAAGACCAACCAGGACGTTTAGAACATGGCCCAGAAGAAAAATTAGGATTTTCGGGACGAATGCTAGGCTTTTGCGCCGATTTGTGTTGTGTTTGCATCAATTTGACAGGGGATATTGGACAGAAAAGAGTGATGCTAAATCGTAATTTATTCGATCATAATAGCCGATTGTGGGTACTTGAGTGAATGAATAATTTTTAGGGTTTGGGGTTGGAATTACTTTCTTCTCATTCCACTTCCTTCCTCTGCGCTCTCTGCGCCTAGTAAGGTTTTTTAAATCCATAATCTTTGGTGAGATAAGTTATTGTTACGCATTTAATTTGTAAAGCGGTAGCAGTAGGTTGGGTTAGACGCACGACAATATTTAATGATTAACCAATAATTTATATTGCGTCGTAACCCAACACCAGTATTTTGATTTCATACGCAATTACCAACACAGATTTATGAATGAAGCGAATTGTTTCGTTAGATATTTAATATTTATTTTAATTTGAATTATTTCGTTGAGTTTTCCAGATTGTGTTGGGTTGTGCCTCCGTTCAACCCAACCTACGAACTTAACGCTAACGTAGCAGTAGCGGTAGGTTGGGTTAGACGCACGACAATATTTAATGATTAACCAATAATTTATATTGCGTCGTAACCCAACACCAGTATTTTGATTTCATACGCAATTACCAACACAGATTTATGAATAAAGCGAATTGTTTCGTTAGATGTTTAATATTTATTTTAAATTATATCGTTGAGTTTTCCAGATTGTGTTGGGTTACTCTGCGAGAACGCTCCGCTTACACTCCGTTCAACCCAACCTACGAACTACGAACTTATTCAGTCGTCTTTAGACGACTTTGCTTATGAGCCTGGGAATTTATTCCAAGGCGGATATGAATGTCTGATGAGATATTTATCTAAAATCCGGAATATTTACGGTAAGCTTGTATGAAATATCAGTGTAATCACGTAATATATTTTTACATTGGTATCCCAATTACAAAGCTATGCCACCAGACTATTCCGGTCAAAAACTTCGCGGACGCTCTTTCAAAGGACAAAACCTTGCTGGTGCTGACTTTAGCCACGCAGATATTAGAGGCACAAACTTTACTGGGGCTAACCTGCGAGGAGCAAACTTTACTGGTGCCAAAGCTGGTTTACAAAGGCGTTGGGCATTGCTTCTAGTTTTGCTTTCTTGGCTACTGTCGGCAATATCAGGTTTTTTATACCTATTTAATGCAGCCATTATATCCTCAATATTTGATTCTTCTCAAACTGTTGAAAACCAAGTTGCAGGCTGGGTAGCACTGGTTGTAACGATTATTGTATATATCATTATTATCTGCCGAGGAATATCAGTAAGTCTCGTCTTCGCCTTCGCCTTCGCCTTCGCCTTCGCCGGAGCCGTAGCCTTCGCCGTAGCCTTCGCCGTAGCCGGAGCCGTAAGTGCTTACATAGCTTGGCGAGCGATGAAGGGAGATGAAAAATACGCTTTGGTAAGAAATGCAGCAGTTGCCTTTGCTGCTATAGGAGGTACGAGTTTTCGCGGTGCCGATTTAACCGATGCTAATTTCACTGCTGCTAAACTCAAAAGTACAGATTTCAGAACAGCTAAATTGATTCGTACCTGTTTTCACAAAACTAAATTAATTGATAGAGTACGTCCCGGTACTTCTTATTTACAACATTCTCAGATACGCCAATTAATCTTAACCGGACAAGGACAAGATAAAAATTTTAACCGTCTAGATTTAAGAGGAATTAATTTAAAAGCAACTTTATTAACAGATGCAAGTTTCATCGGTACAGATTTGAGCGAAGCTTGTTTACAAGATGCGGATTTATCCAGAGCTAAGTTAGTCCAAACCCAATTAGATAACACCGATTTCACCGGAGCAACTCTTACAGGGGCATATATTCAAGATTGGAATATTACCCATGAAACCAACTTCCGTGGCGTAAAGTGCGAGTACGTGTATATGCGTCTCCCCACCAAAGAAAACCCCAACCCCTTACGCAAACCAGATAACAACGCCGAAGTTTTTTCTGATGGGGATTTCGGTGATTTTATCCAGCCAATATTTGACACCCTCGACCTTTATCATAACCAAGGTGTTGACCCCCGCGCTATAGCTATATCATTTAAAGAATTAGCAGAAAAGAATCCCGATGCGGAATTAGAAATTGTGGCAATGGAGAAACGGGGAGATGATAAATTTTTACTCCGCGCTAAAACTGCACCATCAGCCGATAAATCTGAATTAAGCGGTCAATATTTTGATACTTATAATCAAATCAAAGGTTTACCAGAAAGAGAAATTCAATTACTTTTAGCGGAAAAAGATAATCAAATTCACCGTTTAGAAAATATGGTGATGACGGCTTTAGAACGTCCTAGTTTTTATTCAAATACACAAATAGAACAGGTAAGAACAATGACAAATAATCCTAATGGAGATTCTCAAAACATCAGCTTTGGTAATGTTGATGGCGGTAATTTTCAAGTAGCTAGAGATAATAGCAATCAGCAGATGGAAGTTAAGGTGAAGCAAGGTAAAGAATTAACTCAAGCCGATGTTATCCAAATGTTGGTGCGAATTGAACAGTTAGTAAATTCAACACCAGAATTACCGTCAGCGGATAAGGAAAAATCATTGAGATATCTTGGTGCAGCAAAGGAAGAAACTCAAGCAGCGGAACCGGATAAACAATTAGCAGCAGGAAATCTCAAACGTATGGCGCAAACGATAGAAACTGCTAGTAAAACGGTGGAATCTGGAAAGACTTTGTGGGGAAATATTCAACCTGTTTTGCAGGAACTTCTGCCTTATTTTGGGGTTGCTAAGACTTTTTTTGGATTGTAGTTGGATCGATATATTATTATAAAATATTTAATGGGTTAAACAAAAAAATCCGTGAATAATATCGCAACTGAAATAGTATTTTTAATCGAAGAAGACTTAGAGGGTGGTTACACAGCTAAAGCCCTGGGAGAATCTATTTTTACCCAAGCCGAAGATATAGCTAGTTTGAAAGACATGGTACGTGATGCAGTTCGCTGTCATTTTCCCGATGAAATGAATCGTCCGAAAGTAATTAGATTGCATTTCGTTCGAGATGAGGTCATTGCTTCGTGAAATTACCGCGAGATTTATCAGGTGAGGATTTAGCTAAAGCATTAACACGTTTTGATTATATGGTTGATAGGCAGACTGGGAGTCATATTCGTCTTACAACTCAGCTTAATGGCGAACACCATATTACAGTTCCGGCACATAATCCACTAAAAGTCGGAACTTTAAACGCTATATTACGCGACATTGCAGAGCATTTCGATTTAACTCGTGATGAACTTTTAAGTCAATTGTTTTAGTTATCAAGAAGAAACCATTTTTATTCAGTCCTCTTTAGAGGACTTTCGCTATTAGACGACGGTTTACAACCGTCGGCGGAATAGGAATTTACGAAATAATCAAAATTTTTTTCTGGTACGATTTACCTAACTTATTAATAACCTAATATCCGACGGTGCGTTACGGCATTATTAAAATAGTCATCTTTAAATAATATCCAATGGTGCGTTACGGCATTATTAAAATAGTCATCTTTAAATAATATTATCTCGTGCCGTAACACACCCTACATTATTAATTATTCATTCCCCCAATTACAAATGCAGCCCAATAATAAGGATGACTGTACAATTTTGTATCAGCTTCCATTTGACTGGTTCTATATAATTGTGTTGCGAGTTGCGCTTTCATTCTTAATCCTTCAGGAGGAAGTTGATTCAATAGGTTTTCGTACCATTTTGTCAGTTCTCCTGCTGTCAATTCTTTCAACCATTCCACTGCTTCTTTTAAGGCAATTACCGATGTTTTACCAGATTGCAATCTGCGATAAAATTCGATGATTACTAAAGCGTTAGCGGTTGATTCTACTCTCCACAAACTACTTACTACGTGGTTAACTCCTTGACTCAATAAACCACTGGTTAAACCTGCATATTCAGTGGTAATTTGTTGCTTGTTTACTGCAATTTCACACGCTGAAAGAGTAAACAAATTATAACGATTAAGTGGTTTTTTACAAATCTCATTCAGGGTAATTTTATCTTCCCAAGCTAATAAGATTTCCGACGTTGACGAATTAGCCTTATCGTTTGCATAACCGTAAAAATTAAATATATTATAATTTCCTGTTAAAGCATTTTCTACTTGTGATTTTGTTGCTTCTATTCCCTGAATGCGATGGGGATTATGAAAAAGTTGACTAATAGCTAAAGCCGCTAATTTGGCAGATTTAAAGGGAGGATAATCTTTAGTATCGGGATGTTCTACACTCAGTAATTTTGGTGAAGATGTATTGGTAGAATATTTTTGTTGTTGGAAGTTTAATCCGATTTGCAAGCTGGGTAAATAGCTGATGGCAAATTTTGAAGAAAATAACCCGTGTAAAGGAAATTTATGTAAATCGCGGTGAGGAATTAAAATAATATTACTAATTCCTTGAAGTTCCTGTTCGATGCTACCGATACACAGTATTTCTCGGAGTTGCGCCATCCGCTGTTCCATATCCCTACGCCAGGAATGATTAATTTTACTTTGTTTATCCCTGTTTTCACTGCAATAGTCAGCATATTCCCGATTCCAGTCTTCCAGCCAATCAATAAATTCTACTAACCGATTAATTGCTTCGGGTAAAGGATATTCACCAGGTGCTACATTCAGCATTGGTGTAAATACGGGAATCGGTTCGGGAGCGTTGGGCTTAATGATAAAGGTACGTAAACTTGATGGACTGATATGCCAGTAAATTGCAGCGGTTGTGGAATTGAGTAGCTGTAAAATTGAACTGTAATTTGGTGAATTAATCTTATCCGTCCAACCGTACAGCAACCAAGTTAAACAAGCATTTTTACCATGTTCGGCAATTTCTAAGCCTTGAACGATTTCACCGTACTGAATGGCAATTTCCACCGCTAACTGTTCAAAACCAATATTTTTCAGAGTTAATTGCTTTCTATTTTCATCGCTACGATTTGATTGAGTTAACAATTCTTGCAAGAAATCGGTGCTGTATTCATGCAACTCCTGAGCTTGCTTAGTTTCCCTCAACCCAACCAAAACTTTAATGAAGTTTTGTAATACTTCTAAATGCAGTTCCGGATTTGCATCTGCGGTAATTGTCACCAATGCTTGATTATACTCACCTACTGCTTCATACCAATAATCGCGGGGAGTAAAATATCTTTTACCAATATCGTAATAACAATTACCGATTGCTAAATGTAATCTACCCCAACCTTCTGGTTGAGTATCGTCACTAACATATTTTAAAGCTTCTAAATAGCTGGTTAATTTACCTTGTTCACCCCGCGCATTCAAAGCCGAATTGCTTTGGGCAACGGGACTAGATAAACTTAATTGAGAATCAAAATTCTGGGATTTTTCTGCCGCACTACCTCTACCAAGCCAAGCTTCCCAATAATCGGCTTTGATTTCCAAAGCGCGATCGTAACAAAGAATAGCTTGTTCGTATTCTTCTATATAGAACAGCGCTACCGCTCGATTGTACCAAGCCAAGTGGAAATTCGGTTCAATTTCTAAAGCTTTATCGTAAGATGCAACCGCTTCTTCTCTACTGCCCAAATTATCCAATGCTACAGCGCGGTTAAACCAAGTTAAGTAAAAATCCGGTCTAATTTTCAAAGCTTCATCCCAAGAAGCTATAGCCTGTTTCCATTGTCCTAATTGGCTTTCGGCTACACCTTTATCAACCCAAGCATCGTGTAAATACGGTTCCAATTCCAGAGCTTTATTGTAGGAATCAATTGCATCTTCATACCTTGCATTGTTCGATAGTGCCACACCTCGGTAATACCAGTTTTCTGGATCTAACGGTTCCAATTCCAATGACTTATCGTAACTGAAGATAGCTTGATCGACACGTCCTAATTTCAGTAACGCCAAACCATTGCTAGACCAAGCTTCTTGGTAATTGGGTCGAATTTGAATTGCTGTATTAAAAGAAACAATAGCCTCTTCAAAAAATCCCAATTCACCCAAAGCTCTACCCCGGTTGTACCATCCTTTATAAAAATCATGTTTAATTTCAATCGCCTTATCGTAAGAGGCGATCGCATCTTCCAACTGTCCCAAATGAAACAGCGTCAAACCCCTGTTAAACCAGTATTCGTGGACATCAGGCTTAGTTTGTACCGCTTTTTCATATAATTCAATAGCTAATTCTAAATTACCTGCTCTAGCTTGGGAAAGTCCTTGATAAAACCATGCTTCTGCTGCTTGTGCGGCGCTGTCATCCTCAACGACTTGATCTTGATCGGTAACTTGAGAAAGTGACCATCGTCCATCTTCCAACCCAGAAGCAAGCTGTTGAACTAGATTCGCACTTTCACCCAACCGAACCAACAATTGATCTATAGCGGTTGTTACAGTGGGTTCCACAGAAGTTGTAGATAATGTAGTTGAATCCAAAAATTCCGCTTCTACAACAACATCATCATCATCTTCTTCTTCTACTTCCTCAGCTAATTCCAATAAAGCATTAAAGGTTTCGTCTTCTTCATCTTCAACCGAATCTTGAATCGGTACAAAAGTTGTATCCAAAGACTGATCTTCAACTGCATCTTGAGTTGGTGCAAGAATTGTATCTTCTTGATTTTGTTCGGAATAATCCCAGATTAAATCGCTCAAATCATTGATAAACTCTTGTTCTGAAGCATTAACAGAACTTTTATCCTGGTTTTGCCCTGTTTCTTCCTGTTCCCAGAGTAATTCTCCCAAATTACGTACTAAATCTTGTCCGGGAGTAACTTCTTCTTCCTCTTTTTCTAACTCTTCTTCTAACTCAAATACCTGTTCGTATAAAGCTTCGGGGAACTCTTGGGAAGCCAAAATCCGATGTTCCCCAGTGTTTGCAGGTGCTATTGTGTCAGATTTAGGCTCGTAATTTTCCCATAACAATTCGCCGAACTCGCGGATCAATTCTTGTCCGGGAGAATCTTCTAAAGATGTAGTCTCAAATTCACCATTTGTAGCAATTGATTCAATTATCAGTTCTTCTGATTGAACATCAAAATTATCTTCAGTATTCGCTGCAATTGATTCAATAATTAATTCTTGGGAAATCGAAGAACCAGAAATCAACCCTTCAAATTGAGTAGATATGGGAATCGAATACGCTGTTTGCTGCTTAGCATTCCGTGTCAACAATTGGATGCCGATATCGTAAGCAACATCTCCAATTTCACCGATTTCCAGCTCACCCAAATCCACCATTCTCGAAGCTAACTCGTGATTTGGTGCCGATGAAGCTAAAATTTTATTGCCAAAATCCTGCAACCACTCCAACCAACGCTGTTGAGAAACGCGATGTTCGATATTTTGCAGCCATCTTTTCGCCCAATGCTGTTCTCTACCTTGATATACCCCTTCTAGAAGTTGGGTAAACAAAAATTCCAGATCCGAATTCGTCAGTTCTGGTAACTCCCTAGCCGTCTGCATCTCCTTCTCTCTTCTCGAAGGAGTCTGCTTGATGCCGAAAAACTCTTGGATAAACTTTAGGAACCTCTGCACTAGCCGCCTGAGCATCTGCTGCATTGTTAAATGTAGTTCACATAGATTTTAACGAGTGCTGTGTAAAAAAAATAAATAGTTACGTAATAGGCTACCAAAGTATGTGAACTTTTCTACAAATGCAACCAATTACGCCCGTAAAAAGTCAGAGTTCGCTGCTAGAGAAACCCTGATTTTTAGGAACACTCGGTAAAACATCAACTTGTGGGATGAGAAGTAACATTGCCACTTCTGAGATAACTTAACAAACTTTCCGGGAAATAACTTGCTAGACAAGATACGCTTTGAAAACAAAATAAACTTGCTCAATAATTCCGTATATTTGCCAGAAAATTATTCAAAATTAACGCGATCTATTTCAATTCATATTTAAGGGGAAAAGTCAAATATTTAGAATTTCATCTTATCCGGCAACGTTGTACTGATTAACTAATGTTTGGATAATCACTTGGGGGTCATCTGTTTCAATTCCCAGTTGTTGGGCAATTTGCGATCGCAAATTTACATCGTCTTGGATTAACTCCATTAACTCTTCGAGAGTAATAGTTTGATATTCTCCTTCCGTCTCGCTTGCTGCTTGTTCTCCTTGCTCTTGTTGAGTCAGCGGTACAGGTGCCTGGGCTGACGGGCGTTCCTCGGTCAAACTCGATTGAGCTACAGTATTTTGTATAGGAGCATCAGGTCCAGCATATTCCCATATAGGTTCAACTTCGTTACGAGTTAATAAGCGCATTCCGATATCGTAAGCAACATGAGAAACTCGACCAACTCCCAATTCACCTAACTGTACCAATCGAGAAGCCAACTCATTATTTGGTGTTGGTGCAGCTAACAATTTATCGCCAAATTTTTGTAACCATTCCACCCAACGTTGCTGGGGAACTCGATGTTCGATATTTTCTAACCATTTTTGCGCCCAAGCTTGTCCCCGTGCTTGATGAACACCTGCTAAAAGCTCTGTAAACAAAAACTCTAAATCTGTATCATTAAGAGGTGGAGGTGGTGAAGTCGGAGAATTTTGTTTATGCGGAGTATTTTGCTGCTTTGTGCCAAATAACCGTTCAAAAAACTTTTTCAGCCATTGTATCAGCCGTCTTAGCATACAGGCACCCATAGCGTGTTAATTACCTTAAAATTGTAGCTACTACTCACCCGTTTTCTTTAAGTGTTTGTTTTTTTTAACTGTTGATAGTTGACAGTTGACAGTTGACTAACTCCTAACTCTAGCCCTGAAAACGGTGAGTATTTGTACTAATAAATTTGCGGTTAGACAGTTGAAGCTCATAACATGAGAATAAGGCTTCTGAGTAGTACTATATTAGTACATCATCTTCAGGGGTATTCTTAACTCCGGTGGTACTAACTCCGGTACAGACGTAGCAATACGCCCCGTCTCTACAACTCCTAACTCCAGAAAGCTTTCACGGCGCTGTCTCCTCCATGTCTTACGAACCGCTGCATCATAAATATCGCCCGAAGACTTTTGCTGAATTAGTTGGACAAGAGGCGATCGCGACTACTCTTACAAATGCAATTAATACCCTTAAGATTGCTCCGGCTTATTTATTTACTGGTCCTCGGGGGACGGGTAAAACCTCTAGCGCTCGCATTTTGGCGAAATCCCTCAATTGCTTGAATGGCGATCGACCAACGCCACAACCATGCGGAAAGTGTGACACTTGTCAAGGAATTAGTAAAGGTGCCACTTTAGATGTGATTGAAATTGACGCTGCGAGCAATACGGGTGTCGATAACATTAGAGAAATTATTGAAAGAGCGCAATTTGCTCCGGTGCAATGTCGTTATAAAGTTTATGTGGTCGATGAATGCCATATGCTCAGTACTCAGGCATTCAATGCATTGCTAAAAACATTAGAAGAACCACCTAAGCACGTTGTCTTTGTTCTCGCGACTACAGACCCCCAAAGAGTCTTGCCAACAATTATTTCACGCTGCCAAAGGTTTGATTTTCGACGCATTCCTATAGAAGCAATGGTGCAGCATTTAAGACATATTGCTGTGAATGAAAATATTAATATCACAACAGAAGCCATTACCTTAGTTGCTCAAGTCTCTCAAGGAGGATTGCGAGACGCTGAAAGTCTTCTCGATCAATTAGGTTTATTATCAGGAGAAATAACACCAGAAAAAGTTTGGGATTTAGTTGGTTCAGTCAGCGAATACGATTTACTAGACTTATTAAAAGCGATAGTCTCCGACAACTCCGAAGCTGTAATCGACTGTAACCGCAAAATATTAGACCGTGGTAAAGAACCTTTAATTATTCTCCAAAATCTTGCTTCCTTCTACCGTGATTTACTCATTGTCAAAACTGCACCCAACCGTAATGATTTGGTTGCTTGTACTCAAGGGATGTGGGAAATACTCGCCTCGGTTGCTCAAAATCTAGAAATAAGTACGATTTTGCAAGGACAGCAGCACCTACGTATCTCCGAAGTGCAAATCAAAAACACTACTCAACCGCGTTTGTGGCTGGAAATCACCTTACTGGGATTATTACCATCAGCAACCACGATTCAGCCACCAGCTATTGGCTACCAAGAAAACCGATCTAAATTTAACTCAAGCCCACCGAACTCAAAGCCACCGGAAGCAAACATTCACCCTCCACAAAATCTACAGCAAACACCCCTTAATGTTGTACCTTTTCGTCCACCTGCTTCCAACAACATCGCAACTCCGAAAGCCTCAGAAAATGGAAATGGAACCAGAAAACAATACACCACACTACAGCCAGAATCTTCTACCCCTTCTACTCCACCGAACCCCTCCCCGCCTCCAGAAATTCCCGCACAAATTGACGTAAATCAAATCTGGCAACAGGTACTTGCCAATTTCTTACCAGTTTCTCGACGGGAACTACTGCGTCAAATGTGTCGCATTGTGGAGTTTAATGGCTCTATGGCTAGGGTTGCCGTCAAAGAAGCATGGTATAAGAAAGTACAGCAAGACCAAGAGAAAATTACAACCGCATTTCAAGTAACTTTTAACCGTGAAATCCAAGTAAATCTAGAAATAGCCAACGCGGCTACATCTACAAACTCAACTGATGCGACTTCGACGACTCCAGTGCAGTCACAGCCGGATGCTTCTGCTACATACATACCACCACAAGCACCACTACAACCTCCATCCCAACCAGCACCTCCTTCCACCCCAGAAAAAACCCAACCGCCTCAAATCTCCACTCCGAGAACTCAACCAACCGCAGCAACAAACAATACTGCTCCTCCAGAACAAACAGTTCCAACACCTGCTCAACCAGAGGTGAAACCAGAAGATCCAGAAATTGATCTGATCATGAACGCTGCTCGACGTTTAGCACAAGCATTAGACGGAGAGATTATTCCATTAAACGAAGAACCAACAGAAATATCCGACGAACTCGCTGATTCATCGGAATTAGAAGAACTTGATGAAGATGATGTGGAGTTTTAAGAGTAGGAGTTAGTACCACCGGAGTTAGTTTTGTAGAGACGGGGCGTATTGCTACGTCTGTACGGGAGTTAGGAATTAGTTGACAGTTCTTATTTATTTCTTCCCCGAACCCCATCCCGAAAGTCCCCTTGTCCCCTTGTCCCGAAGTTCCTCAGTTACTTCCTTGACGCAAGGTTTTCACCCATTTTAAACGCTTAGGACGTATTGACATCCGAATGGTAGTTGTGCTAATGACTACTATCCAGTGGAACATATATAAAATACCGCGTAGACTTTGCAATGGCAATATGTAAGTGTAAGTTTTCAAACCTTTATTTTTATGTATCCGTTTGAGACCAGCAAACATACCGAAAAATGATACTGTTACCGTCATTCCGGTTAATGGACTTAAAATCGGAGGACGATGACGAGCGATCGCCATTAATAAGTCGGGGATGATTGCGGTTGGGATGATGTACTGAATCAGCACAAAATTGATTAGCAATTCAAAGGTTTTCCACGTACCCATGCGATTGCGAACAATCAAGTCCCAGTAGTCTAAATAGCGTTGATATCCACCTTCAGCCCAACGGTTACGCTGATGCCAAAGAGAGACTGCATTGGTAACACCTTCTTCTTTGACTACCGGATAAAATACGCATTCAATATCCCACTTATCTAAATGCAAACGCAGTGTCAAATCTAAGTCGTCGGTGATAGTTTCTTCATTCCATCCGCCGCAACTGTACAAAGCTGTACGCCGTACAAATTGACCGTTACCGCGTAATTCGCCAATACCGCTCCCCAAACTGCGTCGTTCTTGGAAAAAAGTATCAACAGCCATTTCTGCCATTTGACCTTTTGTCCAAAAATTTGTCGAAGCGTTGGCAATTTCTTTTCGTAACTGCACTGCTCCGACATTATCTTGCCCAAACAAAGGTATGGTTCTGAGCAACACATCTGACGAAACTTGAGCATCAGCATCAAATACAGCAATAACTTCACCTTTGTCAGTGGTAGTACTTCGTTTAATGCTCCCGATTTACCACCACTAGCTCCAGCTTCTCGGCGCAATACCTTTAAATTTTCATATTTCAAAGCTAGTTCATACAGCAATTCTGGTGTGTTGTCGCTACTGTTATCGTCAACGATCCAAACTTCATACCCAGAGCGGGGATATTCCAAATTGCAAAGATTATTTACTAAATTGCTAATAACTAATTCTTCATTTTTCGCTGCAACTAATAAAGATACAAAAGGTAAATCTCCTTTCATTTCCTCATCTACAGAGCGAGGTTTGGCAAATACAATTATTAAAGCGTGCAGCCCGACAACGGTACTCAACCCTAAAACAATTAAAAAACCCCAAGAAACTAAGTGCAAAGCAATTGTACCGCTCCAGACCATTGTCAAAACTAGAGCAGCTTTGCGCCTACGACCTTGAAACCGGGAAGGAACAAACAATTTTTGCGATCGCTGTTCTTCTAAATCCATATTTGCCGATATTTCAGCAAACATCGAGTTAAGCGGGTCAAGTTCGTTATAAGAATCTTTTTCGGGCCAGGAATTCGCTGGCATAATTTACTTAATTCAATCACAAGTATTTTTCTACAACAATGCCATGAAGCTAGTTTTAGATCATACGATATCACCACTACCTTCACTGACCCAGGAGCTTAGTTTGAGATTGGTGGCATTTCTCACGGGATATCTCGCAATATAACCGATCAATCCGCCTAGTAATATCGCAATTCTGGGAAGGAGTTGTCAAGATAATCATATATGGATGTGGTTATCACTGAAAAAACATATAACAACGGCTCAATTAACCTTAGTTACACAAAATTTTCAGCATTATTACCTTAGCTTCATGAAAATTAGTGCAGCCCCATTGTAACCGACATTTTCATATTTCTTCCTCAAAGATCAAAGGTTAAAGGTTAAAGGTTAAAGGTTAAAATTCTCCCCATCCTCTTGTCCCCTTGTCCCGACCAAAGCGAGTGTGGATTTTGGCAAAAACTTGGGAACACTATGTATATCTACCAAGATGACTAATTATCAAATAACTTAAGGAATCTATTGTATGTCAGTGTTTGAGCAACTATCCCCTGCCACTCCTCAACAAGCGAGCGTTTATTTACCTTACATTCAAAGTGGGAAGCGTAATTTTTTACCTTATGCGATTGGTCTTTACCAGAAAGGGGCTTTAGAAGGAGAACGTAAAATAGAGAGTAGTGAAAGTATTCCTTTTATTGCTACTTGGAATATTGCGACTCTACCTTCGGACTTAACTCGTTGCCGAATCCAGTTTAATGGAAATGCTGAACTGAGTTATGAAGTAATGATGGCAAGTTTCGAGTTTATAAATTTTTTAATAGAAATGCTTGAAACCTATAAACGCCAACGTATGACTGATTTTTCTCAATCATTTTACCGTAAACTGCTGCGGTTGGAAGAATAAAATACACGCCACAATCGAAGGGGAAAAGGATTTTATTCCTTCTCCTCTAATTTTAGATTTTTATAAATTGACATACAGCCCAATCGTTAACGAATATTTGATAAATCACTCTATTGAAGAAGGTTCGACTTAAAATTAAGGAACGCCCAAACAGTTTTATCGGTTATTAGCAATCAACTATCGGCTATTTGGGATTATTCGCGATGGTTGAGATAGAAAGCACTTGATGTTGAAAGTTTTTTACTGTTGAAATTAGGAGTGCGTGCGTGCCAAAATCCCCTAAGTATTTACTGATTGGGTCAACTGAACCTTCTAGCGGTAAATCCGCAATTATTTTAGGTTTGTCTGATCAACTACATCAAGCTGGACTCGATCTCGCTTATGGCAAACCTCTTGGTAAGTGTCTGAGAGAATCCGAAGAAAGCTTGATTGAGAAAGATGTTGAGTTTATTACCCAAAGCCTCAATTTAGCCCCTAACCGAGTATTACCCACATTACTGGGGTTAAACGAGACGACACTGCAAAAACGTCTTTGTGGCGAAGACACAACCAATTATCATTCGTCTCTTACAAGTCAATATTTACAAAATACTGATAGCGATTTGGTTATACTCGAAGGCCCGGGTAATTTGTCTGAAGGTAGTTTGTTTGATTTGTCTTTGATGCAATTAGCTGATGTGGTAGATGCTGAGGTGCTTCTAGTATTTCGCTATAAGTCCTTATTTTCTGTTGAAACATTGTTGTCTGCTAAGCAGTTAATTGGGGAACGTTTAATTGGTGTTGTCCTCAATGATGTTCCTGCTTCTCATTTGCAAGCTGTTAATCATACCATGCGTCCATTTTTAGAGCAGCAAGGTATTCCTGTATTAGGTATATTACCCAAAAGCAACTTGCTACGCAGTGTCACTGTGGGTGAATTGGTTCATCAGTTGAATGCACAAGTTTTATGTCGTGACGATCGCCTAAATTTATTGGTTGAAAGTCTGGCAATTGGTGCAATGAATGTCAATGCTGCGGTTAAATATTTTCGCAAACGCCAAAATATGGCAGTGGTTACAGGTGGCGATCGCGTGGAAATTCAGCAAGCTGCATTGGAAACTTCGACTCAATGTCTGATTCTTACCGGACAGTTACCACCTCCATCTTTCATCCTCACTCGTGCTGAAGAATTGGAAATTCCGATTCTTTCTGTAGATTTAGATACCCTTAGTACTGTGGAAATTATTGAGCGTGCTTTCGGTCAAGTTCGTGTCCACGAACCTATTAAAGCCGAATGCGTTCGTCATTTGATGCGAGAGCATTTTGACATCAACCGCTTACTTTCTCTAATGGATTTGAGTCCGGCTACAGCGCGATCGTAAATAATTTATAAGTTAATTTCAACAATCAAGAAACTCGGTTTTCAAACCAACCGGGTTTTTTAAAACAAAAAGTGATAAAAAATTATGATGATTAATATCAGGTTTTATATATCTTGAAATTTTTCGTTGAGCCGATTTATTGCCACATAATGCATAAACAGCCCCAACCCCCAACCTGAAATCGGATAAATTGCCCAAAAATAACGGGGAGTTGAGACCAAATTCAGCACAACTAAAAATGTATTTACCGCCACAAATGAAATTAAGTGCGCTTTAAATTTTCGCAGTCTAATTTGACGACGAGTTTGTTGTTCTTGTTGTATTTTGGATTGAATTAACCATTCTTGTTTTGCCGATTCAAGCAATTCTGGAGAAATTCCTAATTCTCTACCCATTTCCAAAAGTTGTTGTCCAGAAAAAGATTCTTGCTGCTTTCTTGCCATTGCGAGTTGAAGAATCTTTTGTACGTCGTCTGAACTATAATTCATGTCAAATATTTCCTCAATTTATTTCTTGGCTTTTGAAGAAGTTAAAGCTTTATGTTGACCTGAAAATGAGTAAGAAATGGTAAGCAGCAAACAAATCAGATCAAATCCGTTTGTATGGGAATTATTTCTTTTTAATTGATCTGTGTGAACAAGCGTGTCTGGGGCAGTTTTTTAATCATTCAGACGCTAGCGAATTTGATATCAATTCGTAATGCCCTATATCCCATTTTCTACACGGCGACGTGCGCTTTGTTTACGCTCTGTCACTGGTATATGTTTGGTTGCAGCAGCTAATCCAAAAATCGGCATATTTCCATAAATTGCTTTGTAATTTCCTGGATTAATTAAATAGGTTTCGTGCCAAATTCCAACGCTACCATCGGCACCCACAACTCGATTAAACCGCTGCCAAGCTTTTAAATGCGGTTCTTCTGGACTTCTAGCAAAACGCTCTAAATCCTCAAAAGAACGCCAGTATTGGATTAATCCTACTCCTCGCCAATAAAGAAAACTTTCTCCACCTAAAAAACCTTTATCGGGATGCTCGTACAAAGTGCGTAGCATTGGTGTCATTGCCATTGCCGTGGGAACCCATTTGTTAACCGCAAAAATTTTGTTAATTCGCATCCCAATCAAAAAAACTACGAAGGGTTCGCTTGTTTCGGCTGTAAAACGTCCAGACATTACTTGAGACATAAATTGTCTCCTCCTTTACTTTTTGTAGTACTATGCAACTAATTGCATAATACTATCTATGCAATAAATTGCATATAAAATCATGTTAAGAATTATGTCTTTAGCACACGCAATATTGGCATTTTTAATTGAAAGTTCCTGTAGTGGATACGATTTAGCCAAGCAATTTGATGGCTCGGTGGGTTTTTTCTGGCAAGCTTCTCACCAGCAGATTTACCGCGAGTTATCTAAATTGGATAAACTTGGCTGGATAACTTCTGAGATAATTACTCAAGAAGGGCGACCAGATAAAAAAGTTTATACTGTTACACAACAAGGAACTATTGAATTGCAAGAATGGATTGCCAAACCTTGCGAACCAATGCCAGTTAAAGATGATTTATTAGTTAAAATATTTTGCGGACATATTGTATCAGACAATACAATTGTTCAAGAATTAGAGCATCACCGTCAAGCTCATATTGAGAAATTATCTAAATACAAAGAATTAGAAGAGAAATATTTTCAAAATCCCCAACAACTTAGCCGGGTTGCGAAATTCCAATACTTAACTCTCAATAGAGGTATTCGCGATGAAACACAATGGCTCGATTGGTGCGATCAAGCAATTGAACTGTTAAATAAATCAGTTTAAAAATTGTATGCTCTAACCATAAGTAGGTTCCCGACAACTCTTTCACCTGCTAAAATACTTTGGTCGTTTAATAGCAATTAAATCTGTCTTTGAGTCAGTCAACAAACGTAGTAAATAGCATCGATACATTAGCGCAAGAATTAGCGACTATTCAGCAAATGGGTTCCAAGCGAATCGCGGTGCTGGGTTCTCGTCATGTGCCTATTACCCATCAGAATCTGATTGAATGATGACTTATGCCCTAGTTTTATCGGGTAATCGAGTCATCACCTCTGGTGCTACAGGTACAAATTCAGCCGCTATTAGAGGCGCGATGCGAGCTGACCCTAACTTTCTTACAGTGATTTTACCCCAAAGTTTAGACCGTCAGCCTTTAGAATCGCGCCAGCAACTAGAAAAGGTAATGCATCTGGTAGAAAACTCCAGCAATGACCACTTGTCCCTTGCTGAAGCTAGTTATCAATGTAATAAGGAAATAATCTCCCGCTGTCAGCAACTTGTCTGCTTTGCCTTTCACGATAGTCGCACTCTGCTACAAACGTGTAAGGATGCCGAAGAACAAAGGAAAGTGGTCACTGTGTTCTATTTTGATTAGTCAGCCAGTTATTCTAGTTGCTTTTTTATTAGTCATTAGTGATTCGATTTTGGATTCATGATTTTGAGGATACTGCGTTGCGGTGAGTCCACCCTATCCTGTGTGGACTTCCGTCTCGTCCAAGTTATCTTGGGGAACCCGAAGAAATATCTATTTACCGAAAAGGACATCAGGTATCAAGGGTTTGAGATTTATCCTGGAAATAGATCAATTGCACCTTACAGGTGAACAATGGCTTGAAAGAGGAAAATATTAACTATTGCCGTCTTCAAAGATTTTCATTGTTTAATCTAAATCTAAATCTAAAATCTAAAATCTAAAATTACCTATGACTAGTGAAACTTAAAGACTGCGACTATATGCCGTTAATAGTATAAGCTGTCTTTGAAAGAGAATAAATCGGTAACTTATTACCTCAATTGCAGTCATAACTGTAAGAATAACTAATGAAAATGGTTCGTTTCCTCAACCATCCACTCAACGATTTAATTACATAGAAAAGTAGATTTTTCCCCATTGATTTTTTGCACAATTTCTTGATTTTATTTATGTTGATGCCTGTTTCACAATTACCCGTACCAGTTTTATTCTTGTACTGTATTGCTGTAGCTTTCCTGCTAATTTACTTTCCATTTTTAGCTGTTGCTTTTGCCCGTATCGGTGTCGGTTACGATTATTATGCACCACGAGCAATGTTTGAAAAGCTTCCACCTTATGCACAACGAGCTACTTGGGCGCATCAAAACTCTTTTGAAGCCTTTCCCATTTTTGCTGCTGCGGCTCTGATGGCTTATGTTACAGGTGTTAATTCTCCCATTTCTGCATGGGCGGCACTAAGTTTTATTGCAGCGCGTTTATTGTATTCTGTTTTTTATATTTCAAACATTCCACTTTTGCGATCGCTAATGTATGCTATCGGCTTGGTTTGTTCTTGTACTTTATTTGTTTTGAGCATTATTCAAGCAAGTAGTTAAGTTGTTAATTGTGGTTTGTGGGAAATTTGTTAGACTAAATACTATTAACTATCAACTATCAAATACAATTATTTAAATGTAAAATTACGAATAAAGAAAACTGGATTTTGTTTTATGGCTTCTACTTATTCTTTCGATGTTGTGAGCGATTTTGATAGACAAGAGTTGGTTAATGCTATTGACCAAACTACGCGAGAAATTAAGAGCCGCTACGATTTGAAAGACACTAAAACGACAATGGAATTAGGAGAAGACAGCATTAAAGTTAATGCAGATAGCGATTTCACTTTAGAAACAGTCAACACTATTCTCAGAGAAAAAGCAGCGAAACGTAAACTTTCTCAAAAAATCTTTGAGTTTGGTAAAGCTGAATCTGCTGGTGGTAATCGCGTCAATCAAGAAATCAAGTTAAAAAAAGGTATTAGTCCAGAAATTTCCAAAAATCTTTCTAAATTGATTCGTGATGAATTCAAAAAAGTACAGGCTTCAATTCAAGGAGATTTAATCCGAGTTAGTAGTAAGAATAAAGATGATTTGCAAGTTGTGATGCAGCGGTTAAAAGAAGAAGATTTGCCCGTCGCTTTGCAGTTTACAAATTATCGTTAGCTTAATTTTTCGTAGGGTAAGAAGTCGGGTTTTTATTACTGTTTTCTGATGTTACAGATATTTATATCGTAAAAACCCGACTTATGCGATCTAACCTAATACCTAACCTACTGACTAACTTTTAAAATTAGCTGAAAGTACCCATAGCTTTTTGAAATGCGGGACGCTGGGAAAGTTTTGTCATATAATTAGTAACATTTGGGTACTCGCTTAAATCCAGCTTGAGCATGATTGGAATATAGTTAAGAATCGAACCCACAGCAACATCAGCAACAGTAAATTCTTCACCTGTTAGAAAAGGTTGCTGTGCTAATATTTCATTTAAAGGATTCATCAAACGCGGCATTTCTTTTTCTCGGTTAGCTTCTACAAAAATTCCTGGTCCCAAAGTCGCATTTGCAAACAGCGTCCATTGAGAATAAATAGCACGTTCTTCTGAGGAAATAGTTTTTTGACTATATTTATCAGCAAGATATAGCAAAATCGCGCCGGATTCCCAAAGTTTCAAATCCCCGTCTGTAATTGCTGGAACTTTACCCATGGGGTTAATTGCTAAAAATTCCGGTTGACGGTGTTCTCCTGCTTGCATATCAAGCTTGACGAATTCGTAGGGAATTTCTAATTCTTCTAAATACCACTGAATAATTGAAGCACGACTACGCGCACCACCGTAGAGTTTTAGCATGATTTTTATTGTTGGGGGAAGGTTTGGTTTGACATTATACCTGGCGGTTGAAACCGCTGCTACACAGGCAAAACCCACCTGCGTGGGTTATGAATAGGCAGCATACATTATTTACGATACGTTTAATAGTGCCTGTTTGAATGCTTTGGCGGTTTTAAAATCATCATCTGGTAGTTTGATATTGCACTCAGATGCTCTACCAAGAATACAGCTAGTGCGGGAATCGAATATATATTGTCTTCCGGATAATTTGCCTTCAGTGATGGTGAGAGTTACTTTAGCTGACATGATTTATTCAGATTGTAGGGTGTGTGACGGTTTGCATGAATTTGAATAAAAACGATTAATAATTGATTTACCGTCACGCACCATCAGCGTATTGTGACAACATATAAAGTAATGACAATCTTAATTAATTTTCTATGACAATAACACTTAATTTACCACCAGATATGGAGTTGTATTTGATTCAAAGAGCAGAAGAAAAAGGTATCTCTGTAGAAGATTATATTTTGGAAATTTTGACAGAGCATATTTCCAAAGATATGAAATCGTAATTTGTAAGTGCTATTATCGCACCTTAACCCACCATGTTTATCGATTGGTGCGTGACGGTAAAGTCAATTTATTTCGTTAAAATTGAAAACTTTTCGTAACCGTCACAGCACCCTACAAATATTAATTAAGGAAGGAGGAATTGCCCCATGCCCCATTACCAATTACCAATTCCCAATTACAAAATTTTATGAGTATGAGAATGCTGTTTCACGTTGTCATCTTTATTAACTACTCTTTGAGCGTTTAATACGCGCTTTTTCTCTACAGAGTATTGAAAGTCGCTGTAGGTTTTACCCAAAGGAATTAAAGATTGTGCTGATTCTTTACGTTTGTAGGTGCGTGCTGCGGCAAATGCTCGTTCGCTAAAATCGTTGACTATTTGTGCGGAGTTATCCAGTTGTGCTGGTTTACGGGCTGTTTCACCATCTAAGACGCTTCCTAATGTTGTTGCGACAGCGGATTTGTAGGAAGTGGGAATACCTTTGAACAGCGATTCTAAGGAAGCTGAGGGGATGGGTTCGATTACGTCAACTTCATGTACTTCACCTTCTTCTTTGATAAAACAGGTAGCTAAACCGATGACTATGTAATCATCTGGGGCTAAATCGGGAGCATTGGAATAAGAAGTTGTATTTACCATTTTGTTGCTTTTCTCTTTTTTGTGAACCGTTAATGAATCGCCAATAAAAATATGTATTGCTTGAAGGCATTCTACCAGTTGCGATCGCAGTGTTGTCTGGTAGCGTTTTAAATTGCAATTATTTGTGATTTTCTGGAATTGACACTGAAGAGTTGGTATCTATGATTAATTTGCAAAAATACAGTGTAATTATGCTGTGTTTAGTCGTGGAGAGCGTCAATTATATATTTTGGATAGTTGGACGTTGGCAATTACGGATAATCAATCCGAACACGGGGGGCATCACAAAAAGCGCGAACCTACTATCAGTCTATTTTATAAAATTACCAACTCAGGCAGGATGATATGAAGATTCACTTATTTTCAACATTCGGTGACAAGCAAGATAATATCGGCAGACTTAATACTGCAAAATTTACTGCTCATGACCATCGCCATGAGGATAGTAATACTAAATTATACGACAGTTATGCAGATCAAGATTTACGCTCTCGTGGTTTAAAGTCAGCCAAAAAAGGTGATTTTTATGTGGCGATTGCTGTTTTTAATCAGTTAATTGAGCGTCATCCTGATAACGCGATTGATTACAACAATCGGGGATTGGTTTATTTTCAGAGCGGTGAAGAACAAAGAGCGGTTCGGGATTTTAACAAAGCGTTACAACTAAATCCGACTTTAGCTAGTGCTTACAACAATCGAGCCAATTATTATGCTGCAATTGGAGATTTAGAAGCTGCATTAGGTGATTATGAAAAAGCTTTAGATTTAGATCCCAGTCATGTTAGAGCCTGGATTAACCGGGGTATCACCTTGCGCGAGTTAGGAGAATATACAGAAGCTATCGATAATTTTGAAACAGCGTTATTTTTTGGCAAATTGCAAAGTCATATTTTAGCTGAAAGAGGCAGAACTTACCATATCTGGGGCGAATGGAATATTGCGATCGCCGATTATTATCGTGCTTTAGAGCAACTACCACCTAGAGCGAATAAAACCGATAATTCAACATTTAATTTGCGTTTACAAGTAGAAAGCTGGTTAAATGAACTGCTGCTTCCCATGCATCCGGAATGGGAAATCTGAGAATAGATACAACTAAATATTTAATTTAATATTAATTTTGTTCGTAATTGATTCTTTTGAGTTACTAATAGCTAATAGATGATAATTATATTGCAAGGTAAAGTGATAAATAGCAACTAATTATTAACTATTAGCTGTTAGCAAAGGCAACTCTCTTTGAACTCATTATATAGGGACAAAAAGGAAGAAATTTTATTCTACTCAAAAATAATATTTCCTCAAACTATTAAGGTGTATATTCTCTGACTTCAGCCGGTGTTGTCTGGTTAGTCAATACAATTCTTTTTTGATTCAGCGGTATCAGATTTCCCTGTTGTTGCATCACCCTATTAGCTTGACGAGAATCAAAAGTTTGGTCAAATTCTGCCCTTAAATTATTCACACGTTCTTGAGTAGTGTTAACTTCGGTACGTAATTGTCGTAACTTTTCTTGTCCAGTCCAATGATGAGGTAAAAGTTGAGTTAAAGCCGATATTGCGGCGGCGGAAATCGCCAAATTAACACCTATTTTTACTGTTGTTTCTAACGCCATTATTTGATAAGAACGTTGCCGTAGATGACGATGAGGTCTACTAATAACATTCCTGCGCCGCTGTATCGGCTGTAGTTCCGGGTTAGACGGTTGAATTGCATTCATGGTAATAGACTTAATCTCCTCAAAAAGAACGAATTTTTCGTAAATATCTAATATCGATTATTTACGGGTTTCATGTGCTGCCATCTTACTCCATTTTTTTCAAACTGCTACACTTAGAACTAGCGTAAAAAAATAACCCTGGCATTTATAAGTGGCTTTTCTTAAGTAGCTTACAAACAAAAGTTACAAGCTTCCGGAAAATGCACTTAATAATGTTGCCAGGATTACAAACTCTACATTAGTTTCAATAATTAAGAATTACTTACTTGTAGAGTTCAGTTGCTAAACGCCAAGCCAAAATACCTGGAATTAGTGCTACAACTAAAGCGATATAAACTTGAGTGTCTGAAATTGACATATCAGAAATCTCCTAATCTCAATAAACGACAGAATAATTCATTTTCTACTTTTCACTGTTTTACCCGAATTGGGAAATAAGTTGTAACAAGATGCAACAATTGAAATGGGGGAAGAGTTAGGAGTTAGGAGTTAGGAGTTAGGAGTTAGGAGTTAGGAGTTGGGAGTTAGGAGTTAGGAGTTAGGAGTTGGGAGTTAGGAGTTAGGAGTTAGGAGTTAAGAGTGAGGAGTTAGGAGTTAGGAGTTAAGAGT